>NZ_AEEA01000056.1 GCF_000297095.1 Treponema primitia ZAS-1
TGGAGGGACCCTCTGGGAGGACCCATACTTTCCCTTCCTGACAGGCCCCCCCTACAAGTTGTGTGCTTCGGAGACCCAATCAAAGGGCGCATGGCTTCACCGGGTTACCTACCGTGGCAGAACTTATATTTTTTACCAGAACCGCACGGGCAGGGGTCATTGCGTCCGACCTTAGGGACAGAACGAACCACCGTAACTGCCTCGGGCTCGGAGCGGGAAGAGGGGCCGGCTGGACGGGCGCTTCCTGCAGCGGTGTTAGAAGCAGCACCGCTTGAAGCGAAGGCGCCGATACTGCCGTGGCTGGCGGATTGGGCAGTGCCAAGGGTCTGTCGGCCGGTGGGGCGTTCGCCGGCTGCCATGATGCGGACCAGATGTACCCGGGAGGCTATTTCTTCACGGATGGTGTCGATCATGGTATCAAAAATTTGGAAGCCTTCAATTTTGTATTCTGTTAAGGGGTTTTTCTGGGCATAGCCCCGGAGGTAAACTGCTTCCCGGAGACCTTCCATGTTTTCCAGGTGATCCAGCCACTTCCGGTCTATTGATTGGAGGTACTGCCCCCGGATAAAATGGTTTATACCTTCTTCACCTACCAAGTTTTCCTTGTTAGTAATATCCGCTTCCAGATCCCGTATTATCAGTGCACTGAGGGCTTCCGGAGTTTGGACATCCTTGGTTGCGCCGTTCTCCTTGAACGTATCCACCGGGAGAGGATAGCCAAATTTTTCCTTAAGATACGCCGTCAGTTCCTTTATCGCTTCCCCTTGATCCTGCCGCTGGGCAGTGCGGTATCGGCCTATTGCGGACTCGACCATATCGGCAGTGGCTTCGTTTACCCTGTTCCGCAGATTAGCGTCCCGGAGGATCGCATCCCGCTGTTCGTAGATAAACTTCCGCTGCTGGTTTAGCACATCGTCGTATTCCAGAAGGTGTTTACGGATCTCAAAGTTCCGTTCCTCCACCTTTTTCTGCGCCTTTTCAATGCTCTTGTTGAGCCAGGGATGGTAGATGGGTTCCCCGGGTTCCATGCCGATTTTGGACATAAGGTTCTTGATATTGTCCCCGCCGAAAAGGCGCATAAGGTCATCGTCCATGGAAATGAAAAACTTCGATCGTCCCGGGTCACCCTGGCGGCCTGAACGGCCCCGGAGCTGGTTATCGATACGCCGGCTTTCGTGACGCTCCGTACCTATTACATAGAGGCCTCCGAGGGATTTGACTTCCACGTAATCTTTTTTCCAGGTTTCGTATTCTTCTTTATAAATTGCCGCGTATTTTTCCGGGGGAGCGTCGGTACCGGCTCGTTTTCGGGCCCGGTGTTCCGGACTGCCCCCAAGTTTGATATCCGTACCGCGGCCCGCCATATTGGTGGCGATGGTTACGGCGCCCTTGGAACCCGCTTCGGCAATGATGATGGCCTCACGGGCATGGTTTTTGGCGTTGAGCACCTCATGGCGCACACCCCGGCGGGTAAGAAGGCCTGAAAGTTTCTCCGACTTTTCGATAGAAACCGTGCCTACCAACATGGGCTGGCCCTTCTGGTGAGCCTCGGCAATTTCAGTACAAAGGGCGCTGAACTTTTCATCTTCGTTCAGGTAAACCACATCGTCCTGGTCATTACGGGTCACGGGCAGATTGGTGGGTATCACTACAACTTCCAAATTGTATATTTTGGCGAATTCTACGGCCTCAGTGTCCGCAGTACCGGTCATACCGGATATTTTTTCATACAACCTAAAGTAATTTTGGAAGGTAATGGTGGCCAGAGTCCGGTTTCGCTGGGCTATTTTGATCCGTTCCTTGGCCTCAATCGCCTGGTGGAGACCGTCGGAGTAGCGGCGGCCATAGAGAATACGACCGGTAAATTCATCCACAATCTGGACCAGCCCGTCCTGGACCACATAGTCCACATCAATATGGAAGAGCTTGTGCGCGCGAAGGGCCTGGGTAAAGTAATGGAGGTACTCAAAGTTTTCCTCATCCACAATGGCGCCCTTGATCAGGTTTCGCTTTTGGAGCAGATCCTCAAGTTTGGCCATGCCGGTATTGGAAAAGGAAATATTTTTGTTCTTTTCGTTGAGTTTATAATCCCCGATGACCTCTTCTCCCTGGGTTTCATCGGGGTACTCGCCATTGTCTTTTTTCTTTACCTCTTCCAGAGTCCCCAGGAGCTTATCCACCTCAGCGTACTTGAAGGTATCGTCCTCGGCGGCCCCGGAGATGATCAGGGGGGTGCGGGCTTCGTCGATGAGTATGGAGTCAATTTCGTCAACCACACAAAAACTGTGACCCCGCTGGACCCGTCCTTCCAGGTCCCAGCGCATATTGTCCCGGAGGTAGTCAAAGCCGAATTCGTTGTTGGTACCATAGGTAATATCACAGGCATAATTCAGCTTCCGCCTATCGTTGTCCATGTCCGAAAGGATGGTCCCCACGGTGATGCCCAGGTAGCTGAACACCGGCCGCATCCAGTCCGCGTCCCGTGCAGCCAGGTAATCGTTCACCGTAACCACGTGGACACCCTTGCCCGAAAGGGCGTTGAGGTAGGTGGCGGCCACACTCATCAGGGTCTTGCCTTCCCCGGTCTTCATCTCCACGATCTTTCCTTGGTGGAGCACGATGGAACCCAGGACCTGGACATCGTAGGGCCGTTCCCCCAGGTTCCGCCGGGCAGCTTCCCGGGCCAGGGCAAAAGCTTCCGGGAGCAGGGCATCCAGGGATTCCCCCTTGGCATAGCGTTCCCGGAACAGGGCAGTCATTTTTGGATATTCTTCCGCGGGCAGAGCCGCAGCCCAGGCTTCTTTCTCGTTCACCGAGTGTAATATGGGCAAAAGGGCCTTTAAATCCCGCTCGTGCTGGGAGCCGAACAGGGCTTTTACGATTTTTTCAAACATAGTACTACTTTACTGTCGGAGGGGGCTTGTTGGCAAGAGAGAACGGGGCAGGGGAGCATCACTCTTCCTTGACAAGCCGTCCCCCCTGGTCTAAGGTTTTATTCATGAAGCTGCATCCTCTGCTTGTCTGTGTCCCCCTTATATTGTTCAGCGCCTGTACCCGGCAAGGGCTTGTTTCCATTGCCCGTGAGGATCATTTTGCCCTGGAAATTGGGCGTTTAGAGGATCAGATCGACCTCTACAACCTGGAGGGAGGGCGGAGCAACCGAAAAACCTCCCTGGCAATGAGGGATGGTCTGTTCTATATTGCCGACGGTAACGGGGGAAAGGTGGTCCACTATACCTCCTACGGAGATCTCCTGTTCATGATCTATAACGAAAAAACCAACCCGCCGCCCCTGACACTGCGGACCGATGTGGAAACCGAAGGGGTGGGAACCCGGGGGGCTTTTCCGTATCCTCTGGAGGAACCGGGGAACATCACCGTGGATACCCGCAAACATATCTATGTGGAAGACCGGCTTCCCTATGAGCGCCGTAGTTTTGACACGGAAAACAGGATCATTGAAGACGCCATAGTCCTCCATTTCGACGCTAACGGGCGCTTTGTGGAATATCTTGGTAAGGAGGGCATAGGGGGATCCCCCTTTCCCAAAATCGAGCGGATTAGCGTTTCGGTACAGGATGAATTTGCCGTTGTCTGCCGTATGCCCACGGGCTGGAATATCTATTGGTATGACGCCGAGGGAGTCCTGCTGTATTTTCTTCCCCTGCGAAATGAAATTATCCCCACACCTCCGGACCGTATGCCCGTATTTCCTTCAATTGATACTATTGCGGTGTCTCCGGACAGCCGGAAGCTCTTTATCAAAGTTGATTATTACCGGGAAACCTTCGATGAATCCACCAACACCAAACTTGGTGCGGAACCGGATAGTTCTGTAATCTGGATGATGAATGTGGAAGACGGAACCTACAGCGGTACCATCGAAGTACCGTTCTTTGAGCACCATGTTACGGAAAATAACCGCCGCATCACAGAAAAGCTCCTCTATTCCCTTTTAGGGGCGGTAAAAAACGACCGGGTATTGCTCATCTTTCCGGTGGAGGACGGGTATTCCATCATGATCCTCTCCGTTAATCCCCACGAACAACGCCGGGGTTTTATCCAGGTAAAAGATGAAGAACTTCAATACAACGCTTTTTATATCTCCGCCGAAGGTATCCTATCGGCCCTCCTTGCCACGGATTTCCAGGCAAAACTGGTCTGGTGGCGCACCGACAGGTTGCTGGAAGAGGGTAGTCCCTTATAGGGCTGTCAGCCCGGAGTAATATGGAACCAAAGGAACAGGAACCGAAAAGAAACGATGATCCCCTCCAAAATCTGGACCGGGAGGTGATCTTTTACTATAACCGTGAACGCCGTCTTGAGCGGGTATCCCCTGCGGTACGGGCTCTCAATGAAGGGAAGCTGGTAAAAGGCGGGTTTATCCACTCCCTCACTTCCACAAAATCCCATGTATTTCTCTTTATCTCCATCCTGATCATAATAACCATGATCATGGTCTTTTCAGCTCTGCAGGCCCCATGGGGAGTTATTACCCTGGGGGGCAATGACCTTACAGTCAGGGCCGGACGCAGCCGGGATGAATCCTTTATCACTATCAATAAAAGCATTGCCGCCAAGGAGGAAAACCCATATACCGGGGAGGTATATGTGGGGGTTTCCCCGATCATACGGTCTTCGGGAAAAACAAATCCCGCGGATATTCCTGTCTTTACCGGCCAGATCTTTTTTACGATGGAACCGGAGGAAGAATATCGTCTCGTTCTGCCCTTTAGTGGGGAAAACTATATGCTCCTTTTCCAGGTAGGGGATCAGCGGGCTTCAACCCGGGTTAAAACCAAATAGCCTTCCTTTTTATACTCTTTCTTGACCGAAGGGCATTATTGAGGTATGTTTATAAAATGCGGAGAGTGGTATGATTCAGTTTTATTTTTTGTCCATCCTTTTGAACGGCTTGGCGGGGTATACCCTTGTTGTTGGTACCGGTGAAGAGGATACCAGTCTGGATACCGGGTTCCGCCTGTCCCTCCAAAACGAAAGCTGCCGGCTTATCCTGGGGGTACTGACCATCGTAATGGGGTTTCTGAAAATCCTCTCTTCGGTCCAGGGGGATGTGCAGGTCATTGGGGACCTTATTCCCGCCCTAGCGGGTTTCCTTGCGGGGTTTGTCCTGGTATTTGAATACTACCGCAGCCGGTCCACCTTGGAACCGGAACATACCGAAAAGATTGAACAGCTTTTGATACATAATAAAAAATGGATAGGCTTCATTGCCCTGGCGGCGGCAGCCCTTCATTTCCTCTTTCCCACGGTTCTTTTCCTTTAGGGTTCCCCCTTGCATACATCAGTCGCAGGAATCGCCTGGGATAATGGACGCTTCTTCATAGCACTGCGCAGCAGTGGCGGGGATATGGGGGATAGGTGGGAATTCCCCGGGGGTAAGGTGGAAGAGGGGGAGTCCGACGAAATGGCCCTCAAACGGGAATATGAAGAGGAATTCGGGGCGCCTGTCACCGTGGGTCCCCTTTTGGGGACCGCAAGCTTTGAACACCACGGCATTACCCGCCAGGTAAACGCTTACCGGATTTATTTTACCGATACCAATTTCACGCTTACCGAACATACCCAATGGCGCTGGGCTAGTATTGATGAAATTGAGCTGCTGCCCTTTGTCGATTCGGATCTCAAGCTGGTTCCGGCCTTAAAAAAGGCTAGTTTTTCTTAGAAAGCTTCCCCAGGGGGAGGGCGAATTTCAGGGAGAGCCCTAAATCAAAGGCTGAATAGGAAGCGCCGGCCCGGATTCCGTCAGGGTTT
Organism: Treponema primitia ZAS-1; assembly: GCF_000297095.1. NCBI lineage: Bacteria > Pseudomonadati > Spirochaetota > Spirochaetia > Treponematales > Treponemataceae > Treponema > Treponema primitia. Next base: position 5,776 of record NZ_AEEA01000056.1, read on the forward strand.
TTTTGGAAGAGATTAGAACTTGAACCTATCATTAACAAATAGGTATCTCCGCGGGTACCGGTAATGTACCGCCAGGAACCGTGTAAAACCAATGAAAGATTTTGATTGGAAGAGAAACTAAGATCCAGATATGGTTCCAAATACAATCCTCCTTGTATTATATCGCTGTACTGTACGTTTTTATTTATGTGAGTATCCGTATTGCTGGCGAATATCAGAGGGCTAATAAAAAAACGGAAATCCAGCGTTAAAACTTGGTGAAACGGCCAAAAAAGCCCGAGTTCCGGTGAGAGGATTAACCAATTCTGATCATAGGTGATGCCGGTTCCCTGAAGATATTTTTTATCCCATCCATCCTGCATATATTCGAGGTAACCATCCTGGGCTATCCAGGAAAACCGCATATACGAAACGGAAAGCATGGCCTTGATTACCACTTCCGCGGCAATGGGGATCGAGATACCCCCCGAAACATCCAGTAGCATCGCCCCCTGAATATAGGCGTCATGGGAGGAAAAATTGGTTAAACGCGGATCATCATAACTTGTAGAAACCGAAGAATCGTGCCAATCCCGGTCTTCCATGGTTCCGCTTAAAATTGGAAGTCCAAACTTAACCGACAGATCCGCCGCGACGCCAAGGCCGGCAAGGGGATCGGCACGGGAAAAAGACAGGGCTGAACCCAGGTACACCAGGGGATTTAGGTCCCAGTTGAGCTGGCTAAGTTTATCATCCTTTTTGGAATACTTATAAACAATTTCTTCGGACTGCCCCAGAAGGACCCCGGTCCCGGTGGACAGAGAGATCCTGTAGGGGGTCTTGCCAATGGTAAAGTTTATATCATCCTGGCCATAGCTCAAAACCGGAAATACGCCAATAGTCATACTGACGAAAAATACAAAGGCGTATATACTTTTCATATTATGAGAGTAGGTGCATCTTTATGCTCTGGTCAAGTGCTGGTCCTTAGCTTAACCATCCTCCTGGGGGCCTGTAAGCGCGGTCCTGAAGAAATGCCCCTTGTCCCGCCCGTTACTCCCCCCCTATCCCGTTCCGTAATCGGCTACGGGGTGATAAGCAATTCGTATACCCATGTGCAGAACGAACCTGCACCGGAATCGGTTTCCCTGGGCTATTTACGCCGGGGGTCCGTGGCGGAGATCCTGGAACGGAGAATTATAACAACCCGCGGGGCTCCGGAAGCGTGGATCCGGGTAAACACCACCTACCGGGGTTGGATTAAAGAAGCGGGCGTACAGATATATGACAATGAAACCCAGGCCATGACTGCCTCGGAGTCCCTAAGCAGCGGACAAGAGCTTCGATGAACCCCCTCCTGATTTGGCTTATCCCCCCTCTTATAGGGGCCGTGATAGGGTATATAACCAATGCGGTGGCTATAAAAATGCTGTTCCGGCCCCTAAAGGAGGTCCGGGTTTTTGGTATCCGCCTGCCCTTTACCCCGGGGATACTGCCCCGGCAGCGGCATAAGCTGGCGGAAAATATCGGCGCCATTGTGGAACAGCAGCTCCTGACTCCGGAAATACTTGTTGCCCGGCTGCGGCAGGAGGATGTGCGGAACAGCCTTAAGACTGCCATAGCGGGGTATATGGAAAAACTAATAAACGCCCCGGATACTGCCAAACCCATTACCGATTTTCTGAAAAAACCGGAGATCCATCGGCTCATGGAAATTCATGGCCGGGTCTTTCTGAACAACGCAATCCTTAGGTTAAACGTATTTCAGCGCTTCTTTTTATCCGCCGGTCAATTTGATAATACCCTTCATGACCGGATGCCGGAGATTATCGACGATCTTATCCGTCAGCTGGATGAAATCCTGAAGGACCGGGATATACAAGCGGGGATACTAACATTCTTTGGGGATGAATTTTCGGAACGGGGCCTCCAAGTATTAGAAGAAAAAAGCGCTGCCCTGTTAAAAACTATCAATATTAAAGCGCTGGTTTCCAAGAGGATCGATTCCTTGGACATGCTTTCGGTGGAACATATCGTTCTGGATGTAATGGCTAACCAGCTCAAGTGGATTAACATTTTTGGCGCCATTTTGGGCGCCCTCATCGGACTCTTCCAATCGGTCTTTTCCTGGTTTATCCGATAAAACCTCGGCAGAAGATACTGAAAAAAAAATAAAAAAAGTTACCTATTACTAAAGCAAATTTTACCTTCCCCCCCTAACAAGGGGTATTACGGGAGGTTTTATGAAAAGAATGTATTTTGTTTTTGTGCTTTGGCTATCCGTGTTTCTGCTGGTTCTTGAATCCTGCGATAATCCGGCTAGTCCCGCTATCGGGAATGGACCGGCTAACCAGGAAATCCCAGAAGAAAAAGAGCCGTCAGGTAAAACATCCGATCCTGATGATTCGACCGATGTCGAGGACCTGAAAGATCCTGATGATTCGGCTGATCATCAGGACCCGGAGGATCCTGATGATCAGGCTGATATTGGGGACCCGGAGGATCCTGATGATTCGGCCGATATTAGGGACCCGGAGGATCTTGATGATTCGGCCGATATTGGGGACCCGGAGGATCTTGATGATTCGGCTGATATTGAGGATCCAGAGGATCCTGATGATTCGGCCGATGGGGATGGTACGGATGACCCTGAGGCAGAGTTTCCCGAAGGGGAGGGCGCCAACGGAACCCTTTCCTATACCGTGGAATTTCCCGGGGACAAGGTCCGGTCCGCCCTGATGACCCTATCCAGGCTGGATAACGCCGGTCAATACCAGCCCAGGCGAATCCTCGATCTCCGGGAAAATTATATCGACGCGGCCAGCGCAGGTTCCCTTACCCTGCCCCCAGGCTGTTACCAGCTGGAACTGAGTCTGAATTCTTTGTACCCCAAGGTGGTTAAGACTGAGATTTTATACATTTACCCCGAAACGGAAACCATCGCACCGGTCTATCACTTTGATACCACTGAATTTTCGAGTCCGATAGAATTGACCGGTACTAAAGAGTTGCAGGACTATCTTGCGAAGCAACAAATAAATACTGAGGCAAATCCGTATATCATCACGGTAGGGGGAATTGATTTGTCAAGCTCCAAGACCAAGGCAACTGAAAATAATCTGATAGATCTCTATACAGTTTTAAATCGCTATGCGGCCCTGGACCTTAGTGACTGCTTCGGGAAATTATTTTACAAATTTACCTTAGCAAAGGCGCCTAATAAGGCCAAAATACGGGCGCTTATTTTACCATCTGAATTAAAAACGATTCCCGTCAATGCCTTTGTGGATTGCGCAGCGTTGGTTTCAGTGGATATGCCCGGGGTCACCACCGTTTCCCACGGGGCGTTCGATGGCTGTGCCAAACTTGAAGCAGTATATTTGGATAACGTGGAACGTATAGAAAATGAGGGCGGTAGCACCGTTGGGGCTTTTAATAATTGTACCGCCCTTACTTCGGTATTTTTGCCACGGGCGGTAAAAGTTGAAAAAAAGTCCTTTAACTCCTGTACATCCCTTTCCATTGTTTATTTGCCCCAGGCAGCCATCATTGGCGATAAGGCATTTGCAGACTGTACTAGCCTTGAATGTCTCATCCTTGGTGAAACACCCCCTGAATTGGGGAAGTCCGTGTTTGCCGGCACAAACCCCGGGATCATATACGTACCATCATCGGCGATTGATACGTATCAAAATACCGTAACTACAGGCTGGACCGACGTCTTAAAAGCTAAGGTCAGGGCATTGCCTTAAAAAAAATCAAAGAAAAACCCTGCGGCTTCGCTATATTTTTTTTACGATATAAAGTAAAATCATCCGTAGCATCGCATTGCAGGGGAGGGAGAAAGCATGGCGAAGAATGAAGTGGAAAAAAACCAGGGGAAACCCCCTGGCCTCAAACGAAGAAAAAGAGAAGGCCCTGGAGGCTGCCCGGCTCCAGATTGAAAAGCAATTTGGTTCCGGGTCATTGATGAAGCTGGGCGCTCATATCAACGCCTCAGGTATAGAGGTGATCCCCTCGGGGGCACTGCTCCTGGACGAAGCTTTGGGGATAGGCGGCTTTCCGCGGGGGCGGATCATCGAGATCTATGGCCCGGAATCTTCAGGGAAAACCACTTTGGCGCTCCACGTTGTCGCGGAAGCTCAGAAAATGGGTGGTGTGGCGGCCTTTGTAGACGCAGAACACGCCCTGGACCCGGTTTACGCCAAAAATCTGGGGGTCAATACCGATGAACTCTGGATTTCCCAGCCCGATACGGGTGAGCAGGCCCTGGAAATCACCGAAAGCCTGGTCCGTTCCGGCGCCGTAGACGTAATCGTGGTAGACTCCGTGGCAGCCCTAACCCCCCAAGCGGAAATTGAGGGTGATATGGGTGACGCCCATATGGGCCTTCAAGCCCGGCTTATGAGTCAAGCCCTGCGAAAGCTCACCGCCACCATCGGAAAATCCCGGACTATCCTCATATTCATCAACCAGATCCGTATGAAAATCGGTGTCATGTTCGGTAACCCCGAAACAACTACCGGCGGTAATGCTCTGAAATTCTACGCCTCGGTGCGTCTCGATGTGCGTAAGTTTGAGACCATCGAAGGTGGGGGCGACGAGGACGCCGTGGGCAACCGGGTACGGGTCAAGGTGGTGAAAAACAAGGTAGCCCCGCCCTTTAGGAAGGCGGAATTAGAAATAATCTTTGGCAAGGGCATTTCCGCCATAGCCAGTCTCCTGGACGCAGCGGTTAAATATGATATCATCGAGAAAAAAGGCGCATGGTTTTCCTACGGCGAAGAAAAGGTCGGCCAAGGCCGGGAAAATGCAAAAAAATACCTGGAAGAAAACCCTGCCTTCGCCTCTGAAGTGGAACAAAAACTCCGAAAAATCATGTTCCCCGGCCGGGATTTCTCCCCGCAAGGCCAAGGAAAACTAAACCCCGTCACCCCGGCAAGCAGCGCCCCAACTGGAGCCACTGTTTCTGTAGCGGACCCTGTAGGAGGAGCGTCTACTCCCCCGCCGGCTTCCGGTCTTGCCGCCGCCGCTACCGCTGTTCAGGCAGCCGCACCCAAACCCCCCGCAGGAATCACCCTGGGCACCCCCCCAGCCTCGCCGGAAGCGCCAGCTGTCTCCAGGGGCCGTGGCAGACCTCCCCTAAACAAACCCGCCGCCTCCACGGAGACCATCTCCATAGGCCGGAAACCCAACAAAGGAGACGACAGCCTTTTCTAAACTGATCTATAGGTACCCCCTGGGTAGTAACCACTGCGCGAAACACTACTCCAGGCGGCCCTGTCTACAGTTTTGTTTGCAGTCCTGTCGACAATGGCGCCGGCGGGGGTGGTGGAGCCACGCTGCGGGATATTCTGGAATTCCCCCCTATGAAGACCCGAAGGGGCTTCATAGGGGGATTCTACAGGCATCCCGCAGTGGGGATTCACCGCCCCCGCCGGCGTCTTTGCCACAAGGGTATTTACCACCCACCCAAATCCGGCTATACTATCCAAAGATGGATACCACAAATACCTCCGTAGTCCACAATTTCAGGGTAAATGAGTTTGAAGGTCCCCTGGACCTTCTCCTTTTCCTCATCAAAAAAAATGAAGTCAATCTGTATGATATTCCCATTTCCCAGATTACCGAGCAATATCTGGATTATCTCCGCTTTGTCACCCAGCTTGATCTGGAGGATCTTACCGAATTCCACGCCATGGCGGCATCCCTTTTGTATATAAAATCCAGAATGCTCCTGCCCATTGAGTTGGACCTGGAAGACGATATTGACGATCCCCGGCAGGAGTTGGTGGATAAACTCATTGAGTATCAGCGGTTCAAAAAACTATCCGATCTGATGGAAGAAAAGGAAAAAGAGGCTGAATGGGTCATGGAGCGTAAAAAACTCCAGCGGACCCTGCCTTTTGCGGAGGATGAGCTCTGGGAAAAGGTGGATATCTGGGAGTTGGTTAAAACCTTCTCGTCCATTATATCTAATCTTCCCGGGGAGAGGATCCTCGACATGCACGAGGAAGTATCGATTAATGAAAAATTAACCCTTATTTCCGAATTCCTGGAGATAAAAGGGGAGTGTAACTTTACCGATCTGCTGGTCAGAAATGGTTCTATCATGGATATTGTATGTGCCTTCCTAGCCTTGTTGGAGGCGGTAAAACTCAAGAAGGTTGTGGTTTTCCAGAACCGTATGTTCGGGGATATTTTAATACGCCCCGGCATAGGCGCCGACGATGTTTTGGCTGAGGGAGCATCATAATGGATATACGGGCAGAGAAAGAAACGGCATTGATAGAAGCCATCCTCTACCTTGAGGCAGATCCCCTGGATGAAGCGGGTTTAATCCGCATATCCGGCCTGTCCAAGGATGTGATCCAAAAGGCATTGAGCAATCTGGAAGGACGTTATGCCCGGGAAGATTCCGGGGTAGAACTGTCCAGAATTGGCGGAGGGGTCATGATCTCCCCCAAGAAAGAATACTGGGACAACCTGAGGGAACGGTACGGTAAAAAGAACGAATCCAAGCTTTCCAAGGCAGCCCTGGAAACGCTTTCCATTATTGCCTACAAACAGCCCATCACCCGCAGCGAGATCGAGTCGATGCGGGGTGTTTCAGCGGATAATATGATCCGCCTGCTTCTGGAAAAGGAACTTATCCGGGAGCTAGGGAAAAAGGACATACCCGGGAAGCCCATCCAGTATGGTACCACCAGGGAATTTCTCAAATTCTTCCGCCTGGAGAGTATCGCCGATTTACCCAAACTAAGCGAAAGTGAGACCGACCGGTTTGAACTTAACGGATAAAGAAAGCCCCGATACTTCGGAGCACGGGCCGCTCCGGCTTCAGGTCTACCTCGCCCATGCCGGGGTAGCCTCCCGCCGGGCTTGCGAGGGGCTCATCAGTTCCGGCCGAGTAAGCGTAAATGGCCAGGTGGTAACCGTTCTGGGGACCCGGGTATTACCCATCGACGATATACGTCTGGACGGGGTCGCCCTGCAAATCGAAACCCAATTCCACTATCTGGCCCTTAATAAACCTCCCATGTATATATGCAGTTCCTCGGATCCCCAGGGCAGGTCCCTTGCAAAGGACCTGCTCCCCATGCCTCGGGAACGGCTATACAATGTGGGCCGCCTGGATTACCGTTCCTCGGGGCTCATCATCTTTACCAATGACGGTGATTTCGCCGCAAAGGTAAGCCATCCATCGGCGAAAATCAAAAAAGAGTACCTGGTGGAAGCCACCGGACCTATTCCGGATACCATGATTGCAGAATTTCAGAAGGGCCTGGAAATCGAAGGGGTATTCTATCGCTCCACGGAAATCGAACGCCTGGGTCGAAAGTCCATCCGGGTGGTTCTTATTGAGGGCAAAAACCGGGAGATTCGCCGGGTTTTCTCCCATTTCCACCTACACCCCAGTAAACTCCACCGCATCAGAATTGGCCCGGTGGTTTTAGGCAGCCTTGGAGCAGGGGAGTCCCGGGCCCTCACAGAGGAAGAAAAAGAAATTTTGTTGCAGAGGAGAGCATAGTGGTTATTGCTATTGACGGGCCTGCGGGATCGGGAAAAAGTACCATCGCCAAGTATTTAGCGGAAAAGCTGAAACTGCCCGGGGAAAAGTCCTTTACCTATGTAAATTCGGGGAACCTTTATCGGGCCATAACCCTGGGGTGCATCCACAGCCATATCGATCCCCTGGATCAGACGGCGGCCTTAGCTTACGCCAAATCCGCACGCATTGAGTACAAGGATGGAGATGTGTACCTGGAAGGGGAAAATGTGGTTTCCCTGCTCCACACCGATGAAATTGACCGATTCGTTGCCCCTCTATCAGCGAATGTACCCATACGTCATGTGGTAAATGATCTTATCCGGACAATAGCCGGAGACTTGAATGTGGTGGTAGAGGGCCGGGATATGACCACCGTAGTTTTTACCGATTCGAAATACCGGTTTTACCTGGACGCTTCCGCGGAGGCCCGGGCAAAACGGCGCTTTGACCAGGGGGTATCCAAGCTCAGTTTAGAGGAGATCCTTGCCGCTATCCGGGAGCGGGATGAAATTGACAAAAATAAAGTTGAAGGAAGCCTTAAAATCGCTCCCGGAGTGCGCTATTTGGACACATCGGACTTGACCATTAACCAAGTTTATGACAAATTGATAGAGGAAATAACGAATATACAGATAGAAGGATCAACCATGGGCCAGTTGGAAGTGGAATCGGACACTAGTCCGATAGAAGAATCAAACGTACAGAAACCCGCAAATTCTCAGGATGATATTCAGACGCAGCTGCAGGAAAAGTATCTCAAGAGCCTTGAACAGCTTGAAGAGGGGCAGTTGGTAGATGGCCATGTCATTCAGGTTACCCCTGATCAGGTCTTTATCGACGTGGGGTATAAATCCGAAGGGAAAATACCCATCGGAGAATTCGCTGAAGTCCCCAAGGTGGGGGATGTGGTGTCGGTTATTCTCATAGCCAAGGAGAATAAATACGGTGAAGTAATTGTTTCCAAGCAAAAAGCGGATGTAAAGCTTTTTTGGAAAAATTTACGTCAGGCCTTCCAGGATCATACCATGGTAGAGGGGACCATCGAAAAGCTTGTTAAGGGCGGCTACGATGTGGACCTTGGCGCCGGGGTACGGGCCTTTCTGCCTATCAGCCAGTCCGATGCCCAGAAAGTGGACAAACCGGAGAAACTCCTGGAGCTTAAAACCAATTTTTATGTTGAACGGCTTTATTCAGATGGAAAAGTTAATATTGTAGTAAACCGCCGCAAATGGCTCGAAGAAGAAATTGAGCAAAAACGGAAGGATTTCTTTGAAAAGACCCAGATCGGCGACGACGTAAGCGGGGCGGTAAAGAGTTTTACCTCCTTCGGCGCCTTTATCGACCTGGGGGGCTTCGACGGCCTGCTCCACATCAACGATATGAGCTGGGGCCATGTAACCCGGCCCAAGGACTTTGTTAAGAAGGGTCAGGAGATACGTCTTAAGGTTATCCGCATTGATCCCCAGGAAAGACGGATAAATCTTTCGTTAAAACATTTTACCGATGATCCCTGGGTCCATTTTGAGGACAAATACCACGTCAACGATATTATCAAAGGCAAGGTTACCAAGCTCACCGATTTTGGCGCCTTTGTGGAACTTGAGGAAGGTATCGAAGGGCTGGTGCATATTTCAGAATTCTCCTGGGTAAAAAAGATACAGAAGCCTGAGGAAGTACTTGCCATCGGTGACGATACTGAATGTATGATCCTGGGTTACGATCTCCAGGCGGGTAGGGTGTCCCTGGGGCTTAAACAGGTTACTCCCAACCCTTGGACCGAAATAGAAGCGAAGTATCCCGTAGGGACCAGGCTTACCCGCAAGGTTGCAAAGATCACCAATGCCGGGGCCTTTATCGAACTGGAAGAGGGCATCGACGGCTTCCTCCACGGGGATGATATTTCCTGGACTAAAAAGATCAAACATCCGGGAAGCGAATTTTCAGTGGGCCAGGAAATTGAGCTCATGGTTATCAGTGTTGATGCTGAGGACAAAAATATCCGGCTGGGCATTAAACAGCTTTCGGAAGATCCCTGGCAGAGTTTTGCTTCCAGCTATAAACCGGGTTCCCTGGTTGAAGGTGAAGTTTCATCGGTCACCGACTTTGGTGTTTTTGTCCGGGTACCCGGCGGTATTGAAGGGCTCATTCATAAATCTAATCTTCCGGAAAACCGGGAGGACGACCCGGATGAACTTCTTAAAAAGTACAATGTTGGGGATAAAATAAAAGCGGTGGTTTTGGAAATGCAGCCGGATAAGCAGAAGGTAGCTTTTTCTATCAAGGACTATCAGAAGAAGGTCCAGCGGGATGAGTTATCCCGGTATATGGCGGCTGAAGAATCCGATGGATCCACCTTTACCCTTGGGGATTTTTTAAAGTCGAAAAATACTCCCGAGGAGTAAGATGAAAGACTGCTCGAACCAAAGGTTCGTTTTATGCTGTCAGCCATAGACGTTCAGAAATTTAACACCCTAATTGAGATTAACGCTCTCATAAGCTCGAACTATACGGACGTCAATTCGCTGTTGACCGAAATCCTTGAGTCCGCTACCAGATTATGCGAAGGGGAGGCTTCAAGTCTCCTCATGGTAAACCTTGAAAAACAGGAACTCCGTTTTGAAATAGCCCTGGGTACCAAGGGGGCGGAGATAAAAAAGTTCACCCTGAAACTCGGGGAGGGTATAGCCGGATGGGTTGCGCAGCACAATAAATCTATCATTGTTAATGATGTTATCAATGATAAACGCCACCTCAGTTCCATTTCTGAACGGATAGGATATCCTTCCACGACCATGCTTGCGGTGCCCATGCGCAGCAAAGATGCGTGTATCGGTGTAATTGAATTGTTAAATAAAAAGGATAATAAATCTTTTTCCCAGGATGATCTTGAATGGCTTGAAATATTCGCCAACCAGGCGGCCATAGCTATTCAAAACGCCCGGAACTTTGAACAAGCCAGGGTAGAAATAGAATCACTGCAGGATCAAATTAAAACTGATAAGGGCTATCACACCATGATTGCGAAAAGCCCAATCATTATAGAAAAGATCGATATCATTGATAGGGTTGCCAAGACCGATTCTTCGGTACTGATCCTGGGGGAGAGCGGGGTAGGGAAGGAAATTTTTGCCGAGCAGATACATCTCCGCAGCCCCCGAGCAAAGGCGCCTTTTATACGGGTAAACTGCGCAGCCCTTCCGGAAGGCCTTTTGGAGAGCGAGCTCTTTGGCCATGTTAAAGGGGCCTTTACCGGGGCTATCCAGACCCGCCGGGGCCGTTTTGAATTGGCGGATGGGGGTACCATTTTTCTTGACGAGATTGGGGATCTTCCCCTGCAGCTCCAGGCAAAGCTGCTCCGGGTTATCCAGCAAAAGACCTTCGAGAAGATCGGTTCTGAAGTATCGGTGACCGTAAATGTGCGCATCCTGGCGGCCACCAACAAGGATATTGAAGCCCAGGTTGATAAGGGAGAATTTCGCAGCGATCTCTATTACCGGTTGAATGTATTACCCATTTATGTTCCACCTCTGCGGCAGCGGCCCGAGGATATTCCGGAATTGGCGGAGTTTTTTCTTAAAAAATTTATTCGGGAAACTAAAAAACAGTTTGCCGGGTTTTCTAATGAAGCTATAGAAGCCATGCTGTCCTATTCCTGGCCGGGGAATATCCGGGAGTTGGAAAACTGTATCGAAAGGGCCTGCGTTATCGGAAAAAATTCATGGATACGGAAGGAGGATCTCTTCCTTAAGCTTGGCAATGAAGCTGATACCACTGAGGGAGACCGGAATCTTAAAACGGCGATCAATGTTTTTAAGACCCACTTTATTCAAAAAGTCCTGGAAGAAAATAACTGGAACCAGACTGAGGCCGCAAAATCCCTGGATATCCAAAGGACCTATTTATCACGGCTTATAAAAGAATTAGATATTATGAACCTTAAGGAGAATTAATTATGGCAACAATAACGGAAGAAACAAAGGAAAAACTCAGCTTTGGAGATGCCCTGGCTGATTTTATTCAGCGTAACCGTAAGGCACTGCTGATCACCATGATATCCGCAGTAGTAATAGTGATAGGCTTTATCGCTGGTTTTACCATTCGGGATATGGTGCAGGAAAAGGCTATTAGCGCTGTTGAAGATTTTTCCCGGCGCTATGATATCCTGGTAATTGATATTAACGAACCTACAAAGGCTGAGGAAGTCCGGCTGCTTCTGGACGAGCTTAATGCCTTTGGGGAAAAACATTCAGGTTATGCCGGCGCCCGCGCTTATTCCCTGGCGGCGTCTATTTATACGGAAAAGAAGGACTGGGCGGAAGCGGAGGAAGCATGGACCCACACCGCCAAGTCGGCGGGAAAATCATATCTGGCTCCGGCAGCCCTGTTCAATGCCGCGGTAGCTGCGGAAGAGCAGGGGAATCTGACCCAGGCTATCAGCCTCTATTCTGAAAGCGCAGCCCACGTATCCGATTTTCCCGGCTCTGCCCGTGCCCAGTTTTCGATAGGCAGACTAAACGAATCTCAGGGCGATACGCAAGCTGCCCTGGAAGCCTACAGGCTTATCCCGGAAAAATGGACAAACGAGACTACCTGGGTTAATCTGGCGCAAGACCGGATTATAGTCCTGTCAAACAGCGGATCTTAATGTTAAAAGGGCTCCGGCTTTTGCGGTTATTTTTATCCGTCTTGGTACTTAGTATCCTTGGATCCTGTGGGATCGAGGAGTATATGTACCTTGAGCCGGTTGATCCGGGAATTCCACTGACACTCAATACACAGGCTTTTGTCAGGCTTCCTAATGAACCCTATTATTTCCGGTATTTTTTAATTTATTATCGTATTTATATCAGTGGATTACTGGTTGAAGGAACGGTCTCCACCGATCAGTTGGATCGGATTAATCCTTCTTTATATACCGATTATTACGCATTTTATCCTTATACTAATTCGGACAATTCGGTGGTACCCAGTACCATGGGGAATATTTTTTCTAATCGAAAATACTATCCACTGATGTTGGAAGGTAGCGCCATTGAAAGCTATTTAGGTTCTTCGTCGGGGGACATTATCACTTTGGATTTTGCCAGAAATCTTCCCTTAAGGCCGGCTCTTTTCCCCGGAGATACCCGTGTAGATCAGACGCTTACCCCACTTAACCTTTGGCGATATTCCGAGAGTGGTATTATGAACCCTTATGCGGGTAACCGGTATTTTACCAACCATTCCGATTTGAATACCGGTAGTTTCATTAACCAAAATACTTTTACCAACCTGGACATTGCAGATAATACTGCGGTTTCCGGGCCGAAATATACGTATGTATCTATGTACATTATGGCTTATGGAATGGACAATAATTTTTCCCCAGTTTATAGTACTCCAACTTTTATCGGTATATTCCGCTTACCCGATTAATAAATATAGACTGATTATAGTTTTTCGTCCGGAGGGGAGTCTGTTTTATGTGCCCTTTTTACTAGCTATAATGTATATTCTGTCTAGTTCGGTTTAGGGTTCTTTTTTATCAGTCGGGATACAGGGCCCGGTAAACATTAAAATACGAGTCGTGTTTACTTGCATCCTGTGGGTTTTTTGCCAGAACTGCCTTACGAGTTAAATTGAATAGGGTTTTTTCGGGGGTTATCCGTAAGGCACGGTAGTTTTTTTCTTCCAGTACCGGGACAAAATCATCGGAGCCATTCTCCGGAGCTTGGTATACGAAACCCCAGAGCAACGAAGGAACCGAATGTTTTTTACTGCCCGTTGGGATTTTTACTTTTACGGCTTCGGTGATAATAATACCATCGGGAAGATTTTTGTTTATTTTTTTGATAAAATCTTCCGCGGAAAAGTCGGTTCCATCATATAAGTTCAAATCAATAGTAGCAATTTCAGCGCAGGCCCTTATACCCAGCGATAAGGGAGAAGCAAAGTCTAATCTTGGGGTGGGATTAAATCCCTGGGTAAATAATACCGGAATATCGGCGCGAATAAAGGCCATGGAAAACAATTCAATCAGGGCCAGGTGAGGTAAAAAAACCGCTGCATTTTGTTTTTTAAAGGAAAATAAAATGCGCAGAGTTATAGGGTCCTGTTTTTGAGTTTCTGCTAGAGAGGGTTTATCATGAAGTAAATTATTATCATGTATATTATTATATACTATTTCGGTTTCCTTATTGCAATTTCCGCAGGGATTGTTACAATTATTTATACATGGTTGAGTTAATTCTTTACATTTGGATTTTTCATATTCCCGTTTAAGAAAACTTACCGACGTACCACTGTTGATACAATCCCAAGGCAGGGGTTCTTCTAAGTTCCTGACTGTATGGATAGCCTGAACCAAAGGGGCATGGGTTTCCAAAAGATCGGCCCAGACATCTTTCTTTATATATTCGTCCCAGGCGTCTAAACGGCAGCCCCGCTCATAGGCTTTTTCGATGAGCTCCCCTACCCCTTCGTTTCCTCGGCTCAGGACTCCCTCAATTACCGCTATAAAGGGATCGTTAAAACTAACCTTGTGGCCCCGCTTTTTTAAGGTAGTACGGATATATTCAATCTTAGAGCGGGCCGCTTTTTCATCAATCTGGGCTGCCCACTGATAGGGTGTATGAGCTTTGGGGATAAAAGCTCCCACATTGATGTTGAAATTCATCCCCGTACGGCGGGCAATTTCCAGGATAAACTCAACAATTTCCTGTTCCTCGCTCCGTTCATTATCCCCCACGGGGAGCCCTACCATAAAATAAAATTTGGCGCCCCGCCAACCGTTCCGTTTAGCCTCGGTCAGAATAGCCGCAACCGTATCCCTGCTTACCTCTTTGTTGATTGCCATCTGCCATGCCTCTACGGGGGTTTCTACCGCAAAGGTTAGCCCGCTTTTTCGTACCGCCGACACTTTTTCTAACAAGGGCATTGAAAAGCTTGATACCCGCAGGGAAGGAAGCTGGAAAGAAATATGCCGGGAAGCGTATTCATCGTTCAAGGATCCTACCAGGGAATCGATATGCTGATAGTCTCCGGTGGACAGGGAGGAAAGGCTTATTTCCCGGTAGCCGCCGGTATTGATAAAGGCCGCCGCCTCCTGCCGTATTGTATCTGCGCTCTTCTGCCTCATGGGGCGGTACCAGATACCGGCATGACAGAAACGGCAGCCGTTAGGACAGCCCCGCATTATTTCTATCGCCCCGTGGTGCTGAACGATTTTTATACTGGGAACCGGAAAAACCGCCGGGCGGGATGCAAAGCCGGAATCTACCGCACGAACTGCCCGTTTCTTTCCTCCAGTCCAAACTGAAGGATGGGCTTGGAGTTTTTCCAGGAGTTCTCCCCTGCCCGCTCCCGCCAGTTTTAGATCCCGCAGTTCTGCTGCAAGATCAAAGAAACCAGCTTCAGCTTCACCTATCCAAAAGGCGTCGATAAAACGTTCATAGGGAAGGGGGTTGGAAACACAGGGGCCGCCCATAATTACGATGGGATCACTTTCTCCCCGAGCAGTTCTTCTGAGGGGTATAAAACCCCGGTCCAACATGGTGAGGACTCCGGTTATACCCAATTCATACCCCAGGGTAAACATTAAAATATCCAGACTGCCCAGACTTATCCCGGTATCAAGGCCATAGAGGGGTATAGTATTGGAACGGAGGAGTTCCTCAAAATCCGGCGCCGGGGCAAAGGCACGGTCGCATGAAATTCCGGATATTGCATTGAGCCCATTGTAGATTATCCTGAAGGCCTGGTTGGACATACCTATCTCATACAGATCCGGAAAGGCAATGAGCATATTTAGTGACGAGGCGGATTGCGGCTTGGCAAGCTGCCCATATTCACCCCCGGTATATCGGGCGGGTTTCTCCACGCTTAACAATAATTCCCCCGGATGCTTTAGGGGATCAATATAGGTAACGGTTTTAATGCTGGAACCTTCTGGTATAAATACTCAAGGCAAGGCCAATCCCCGTCATGGCGGAGGTTAGGGCGGATCCTCCGTAGGACATGAACAGTAATGGGATACCGGTAATTGGCATGATCCCCATGGTCATTCCCACATTAATCAGAAAATGGAAGATATACATGGCGGATAGGCCTGCGGCGATATAGGAACCGAAGGGGTCCGATGTGACCTTCATGATCCGCACAAGCCGCAGACATATTATTAAAAAAAGGGTAAATACCAAAAGTCCACCCAGGAGCCCCCATTCTTCGGAGAAAATAGAAAAAATAAAATCCGTACTTTGCTGGGGCAGAAACCGGTAATGACTTTGAGTACCCTGAAGATAACCTCGGCCCATAAAACCCCCGGAACCGATGGCGGTGATTGACTGGATAATATTCCACCCTGACCCCCGGGGATCCACATTGGGGTCCAGGAATACTATGAGCCGCATGATCTGATAATCCTTTAATACCTTATGGGAAACAAATGAAACCCCAAGGGATAAAATTATTATGGTGGTGAAATATACGATCCAGTAAAAATATCTTTTTTTGTACCGTAAAAAACCAAAAAGAGCGATGGCAGCAATAATGCCCAGTGCAAGGACCGTGATCACCACAAAGGTCGTGTTGTTAAGGATATTCATAGAAGGCATGGATTGACGCAAAATATAGCTCTGCCAAAGGGGTAGGACCATAAACACCGCGGTACATACAATACAGGCCCCTAAAAAGAGCACATACCGCAGGGACATACCGGCAATAAAGGTCATAGCCAGCAGTATGGGAATAAATACCAGGGATGTACCAAAATCCGGCTGAAGGAGGATCACTACCATGGGTACAAAAACAATGGCACAGGAAAAGACAAAGCGGACAAAACTATTCCTGTTTCTTTTTGAATTGTCCAGGTACCGGGCCAGGAAAATAATAGTGGTGATTTTGGCAAATTCAGAAGGTTGTATTCCAAAGGCTCCAACCCCAATCCATGCCCGGGCTCCATTAACCAGACGACCAAACAAACAGGTGTATACCAAAAGTACTATGGTACCCAAATATAGATATACTGAAAGATCATAAAAGCGCCGGTAATCCACCATGGCGATAACCAGGGCGACGATAAGCCCCACAATAGCCCAGATTATCTGCCGTATATATTCGTTGGAAACTAAAACCCCCGCGGAGGTTACCCCGGATGAATAAATAAAAAGAATGCCAAAAATAGACAGAATTATTACGGAAAAAATAAGAGGAAAATCTATTTCCAGAAAATCCCGTAGTTTCATTCCCCGCGCCCCTGCGTGATCTGCCCCTGCACGACCGATCTAAAAACAGGTCCCTGATCGATAACCAGCGCAGCAACGGCATCTTCGTAATTTTGTTTTGCAAAGATCCCCTGAAAAATGATCGCCGAAGCATAGACGGCCCACCATTCCCAAGTATTTGTTGCTTCCACAATAATAGATACAACTACCTGTTCTTCGGGATTATCAGTTTTATAGGGGGCATAGG
This sequence comes from Treponema primitia ZAS-1, assembly GCF_000297095.1. Taxonomy (NCBI): domain Bacteria; kingdom Pseudomonadati; phylum Spirochaetota; class Spirochaetia; order Treponematales; family Treponemataceae; genus Treponema; species Treponema primitia. Next base: position 22,754 of record NZ_AEEA01000056.1, read on the forward strand.
CGGCGAACCAGGAATGCCAGTGACGTCCCTGGGTCGGCCCAACTTCCCCGGTACCGGTTTTTCCGGCTATCTCCACGGCGCTTATATTTAGGGGGAATCGTGCGGTACCTTCGCTCATAACACTGCGCATATTGTTCCGGACGGTCTCAAAAACATCGTGATCAATATCGCTCTTACGGAGTACCGTGGGATTGACGGCTTTTTCCACTGCCCCCGTAAGGGGATCCCGAACTTCCTTGAGTAAGTGGGGTTGATAGATGACACCGTCGTTAACCACCATGGAAACCATATTGGCCATTTGAATGGGGGTAACCAGGGTATAGCCCTGACCAATGGACATGTTCATGGTATCCCCCGGAACCCAGGGTTCATGGAAACGGCGATCCTTCCACTGCTGGGTGGGAACAAACCCGGCTACTTCGCCGGGCAGATCCATGCCGGTTATTTCACCAAAACCGTATTGCCGGGAATAGGAGTTGATCCGTTCAACCCCCAGATGATCCCGACCCACAGCCCAGAAATAAATATCGCAGGACTGGGCCATTGCCTGCTGCAGATTAAGACGTCCATGACGACGAGGACCATAGGTGTTCCAATTGATATGACAGTGCCAATTACGGCCCCCATAGGAGATTTCGCCGGGACATTCAATGGTTTGTTCCCTGGGAAAAGTATTTTCCGCCAGAATCCCGGTGGTCATGACGATTTTAAAGGTTGAAGCCGGGGGATAGCTTGACTGGATGGCACGGTTAATAAAGGGCTTGTTAGGATCGTTGATCAGCGATTGATATTCGGTCCCCAATTCATTGCTATTAAAAATATTGGGATCGTACCATGGGTATGAGACCATGGCGAGAATTTCTCCGGTACCGGGACGTGAAACCACCACCGCCCCCATCCGCTCTCCCAGGGCTTTTTCCGCCAAGGTTTGAATTGAACTATCGATGGTTAATACAAGATTTTTTCCCATCTCGGGGGGAATGCGCAGGTTATTGGTATCTCCCACCCTTCTGCCGCGAACATCCACAGTCCGGGTTTCCGAACCTTCCTTTCCCCGCAGTATTTCATCATACTGCCTTTCAATACCCGCTTTTCCAATTACGTCGCCCTGTTGATATCCCTGGTTATAGAGCATGGTAAGCTCATCCCGGGTGATATTCCCCACATACCCCACGATATGTGCAAGGCTGCCTATGTTATTAACATAATTCCGCATAGGCTTGGATTGCCAGGAGACCCCGGGAAGAGAATCCCGATGTTCCGCCAGGGCGGCAATGGTTGCAAATGGGACATTGGCTGCAATTTCCACAGGCTGATAGAGATAGTAATACTGCGATGGTATTCTTTCTTCAATCTGCTGCCGGCTGATTCTTGTAATCTCCGCAACCCGGGTAATAAGATTTGGTATTTCCCCCTGGGGGACATCCGCCGGAGTAATGCTTACCGCAAAGGAATCCGCGTTAAGAACCAGGGGTTGATTATAGTTACGATCAAAAATTTCCCCCCGCTGAGCAGGAATAACCGAGGTCCTGCGGGCTATGGCTTCCGCTTGGGTTCGATACACATCACCGCTGAGGATCTGCATAGCAAAGAGCCGCGATGAATAAGCAACAAAAATAAGAATAAAAATAATTTGGAGAAATCGTATCCGTTTTTCAGGTTTTTTATCTTCATCGGGAAAATTCGTTTGATGTATCAACCATCCCTCCCTTCCACCAACAGGGGTTTAAATAATTTTAATAGGGCGAATAAAAAAGGTGCAATCAGGGTATTGAGGGCAAATTCTACCCAAAGAATGGGGCTCTGGGCAGCATACGCCGGTACCGCAGAGGCAAACAACAGGTGGAGTATCCAAAAAAACAGAGCTTTTATAAGGGTGGCCCCCCCGCAAAGGGCCATGGGAAGAAGCAGGGTATCTAAAAAAAAGGTTCCCTTCATAAGTCCCACAGAAGCGCCTACGATGGTCCGCACAAAGGTATTAAGTCCAAGGGGAGCAGCGGAGAGAAAATCTAAAAGGAGGCCGGAAGAAAATCCCGTAAGCTGCCCGGTCATGGTACCGTTATTGTAGGCGCTGAAGACCAGGATCCCCAGGGCAATATCCGGCACCGCATGGTATATGGCCAACCGTGAAAGCAGGGTTGATTGAAGAATGGCCGCCAGAAGGGCAAAAATAGTTGCCCAAATAACATTCTTACCCATCGCTGGATTCCACATCTATTACAAATACGTATTCCAACCGGGAAAAATCAACGGCGCTCTCCAATTCTACGGCCATGGAAGTTTCATATTCCTGGTACAGAATTCCACTCACCCTGCCTATGATAATACCCGCAGGATACACTCCGCCTATTCCACTGGAAATGATCTGGTCTCCGTAATTAATTTCATCCCGGGCCCGTTTTGGGATGGCACGCATCAGTAATGCTGTTTCCGGATTTCCCTGACCTTCAATCAACCCCTCGTACCGGGAATCCGCAAGCCTGGCAGAGGCATAAAAGTTCAAATCGTAGACCGGTATGATCAGGCTTTCAAACTGCCCTGCCTGGACAACCTTGCCCACCAGGGCCTGGATACCGCTCTGGTACGCGATGACGGGCATATTGTTATCAAGGCCGTCACGCTTGCCCTTGTTAATTACTAAGGCTGAAAAAAGATTATCCGGGTCACGGCCTGTTATCTGGGCGGGAACATACTTTAGCTGGAGGGTTTCCGCAAAGCCAAGCTGTTCCCGGAGACGATTGTTTTCCCGCCGGATCTCCGTAGAGGTCCTTTCAAGTTGTTCATACCGGATCATCCGGTCCGTCAATTCAGCGTATTCCCGCCGCAGGGTAGCAAGTTCCTGAACAGAGAGAACGGTCCGCGAAACAAATGACGAAACACCGTAGATACTCCCCCGTATGCCGGAAAAGAGAGAAAGCCCCACATCCCGGAAATCAACAATAAAACTGCGGGTTGAAAAAAGGAGTATAGAAAAAGAGACCAGACTGAGGGCTATGAAAACATAGACCTCTGCGGTGAATCGGCCCTTGCCTCTGGGGTCTCCGTTAAACGCCATAAACTTTTTAATTTAGATCATCATAGATGCTGCGGGTATTATTGAAACCCCTGGCATTTTCAAAGTATTTTCCCGCGCCCAGGGCGACACAGTCCAGAGGATGTTCCGCCAGGATTACCGGGACTCCGGTTTCTTTGGAGATGAGCTTTGGCAGGCCCTTGAGAAGCGCCCCGCCGCCGGTCATAACGATACCCCGTTCTACAATATCCGCCGCCAGTTCCGGAGGGGTTTTTCCCAGGGTTGCCTTAATTTCATCGACGATTTGGGTAATCGGATCCTTCAAAGCGTCCCGAACCTCCACAGAATCTATTTCAAGCCGCCGGGGAAGGCCGGTAATAGCATCGGTACCCTTAATTTCGACCTTCTCAATGGTCTTATCCGGTGAGGCGTTTCCAATTTCAATTTTAAGCCGTTCCGCAGTCTGCTCCCCGATGATGAGGTTATGAACACTCTTAACATGTTTGATAATGGCCTCGTCAAATTCATCACCCCCAAGACGTATGGCGCTGGTTACCACCATGCCGCCCAGGGATATAACCGATATTTCTGTTGTCCCCCCGCCGATATCGCAGATCATATGTCCGGCGGGTTCAAAAATCGGAATATCGGCGCCGATAGCGGCGGCAAGACTTTCCTCAATAACCATCACCTCACGGGCGCCGGCTTTATAGGCGCTTTCCTCAACCGCCCGGCGCTCTACTTCGGTGATGCACGAGGGGATGCCGATAACCATCCGGGGCTTTATAAACCGGTACCGGGGAAGTACCTTGGAAATGAAATACCGGATCATCTTTTCGGTGGATTCAAGATCCGCAATTACGCCGTCCCGCATGGGCCGTATGGCGATAATGTTTTCCGGCGTCTTCCAGAGCATACGCTTGGCGTCTGTCCCCACGGCCATTACCCGTTTAGTTCCCCGTTCAACCGCCACCACCGATGGTTCGTTGATGACGATCCCCTTTCCGCGTATATAAATCAGGGTATTACAGGTCCCCAAATCAATACCGATATCTGAAGAATTCCTTCCAAACATACGCCCTCCTCCTAATTAGGCAGGCGAGCAAGCCGCTCGCGTGCCTTTGCATGGGTAGAATCAATATTCCACGCCCGCCGCCATTCAGCCCGGGCCCGGGTTCTATTCCCCCGCTCTTCATATAATTCACCCAACTGGAAGTGGGCTTCGGCATTTTCACCATCTTCATCCAAAATAGCTTGAAACTGAGCTTCCGCATCCTCCGATTTTCCGGCCTTAGCTAAAATGTCTCCCAAAAGCAGCCTGGCGGTGATAACCGTGTTGGAATCCCGGGATGTTTCTATACAGCGCAGAAGATAAGCCGTTGCCGTTTCCGGCTCATCCAGGGCTATGTAGGAACGGGCTATGGCTAAGAGAAGCAAATCCGAAGGATAATCGGATGTACTTTCGGCCGAAGGAACCAGGGCTTGGGAAAAGGCTTCCACACTGCTCCGGTAATCCTGTATCGCCGCATAGGCAAGCCCCAGGTACTCCGGAATATCCACGGCATTATAAGACAAATCCCGGGCCTCTTCGAGAAATTGGACGGCTAAGTCCGCATATCCCGACCCTTTATAATAATAGGCCTTACCCAAAACATACTGAAGACGCCCGTCATTAGCGTCGTTCTTTACCTGGAGGGCCTTTCTGAGGGACCAAATACACTCATCAATATAGGTAAGGGTATCAAAATTATTGATCTGGGCAATAGCAAGCTGATATGACGCAAACCCATGCAGGGTTAAAAGAAAATAATCCATGGGCTTTTCTTCAAGCCCCGTACGGCTCAATTCAAAGGCTTTATCATACACGCCCTCATCCCAAAGATGTAATAGTTCTTTTTTTTCAGTCCCCAGCTTGTTCTTCCAGTTATATAAAACAAAGGCCAGAGAAATACAGAGAATAATCGCCAATATAACCAATAGGGCGGTTTTGATAGTCTGCTTCCGGCGGGCCTGATGACCATATTCGGATCGTGGTCGTTCATTAAACATATTTTAATTGATCTAACACTATTTATGGTAAAAAGTCAATTACGAAAAAAACGATGAACCATAAGCCGGGTTCTGTCAGGAAATACCCTTTTCAGGGTATTTCCTGCCGATTCCCATCTATCTTGAACCGCCCTTACGGACGGCCTCCCGGGAGTAAATCCCGAGCAGTCTACCCGCGGCCTGACCAACGGACCATTGGTTTCGTGAAAAGGCGAAGCCTTTTCACGCCGCTGCTTGACTTTGCTCCTGATGAGGCTTGCCGTGCCGGTGACGTTACCGCCCCCGCGGTGGGCTCTTACCCCGCCCTTTCACCCTTACCGGGTATTTTTGGTAAACCAAAAATACCTTGGCGGTTTGCTTTCTGTTGCGCTGTCTGTCAACGGGGCCTTACACCCCGCCGCCCGGGAGTTACCCGGCATCATGCCCTATGGAGCCCGGACTTTCCTCACCGCAGTTTTACCCCGCGGTGCGGGAACCTGGTTCATCGTTAAAATTTACTCATCGTAGTCGATATTGACCTTTTCTTCCTCTTCTTCGTCCTCATCATATTCGTCGTCTTCCATGTCATCAAGGTCAGCCAGGGTACCGGCGTCTTCGTTATCGAAGAATTCTTCTTCACCCTGATCGGATTCTTCGTAGAAGAGGATACGGGAACAATAGGGACAGAAGACAATTTCTTCCCGCTTACGGACCATATTGGCAAACTGGGCGGGAAGTATCATATGGCAGCCCATACAGACCCCGCCTTTAATAGCCACAATACCCCGGCCGCCCTTGTTCCGGATGATCCGTTCAAACTTAAAGAGTACCTCGGGATCAAGCCCGGGAATAAGGGTCTGTTCATCAACCCCCAAAGCGGCAACCTTGGCATTTTTTTCCGCGACCTCAGCATCATTACCCGCCCGGCGATCCGTCAGTTCCTTTTCCTGCTGCTCAATAAGGGAGGCGTTCTGCTTCATCTGCTCATCCAGGTCCGCCAGGACCCGTTCCTCCCGCTGAAGCTCCTTGCGGTATTGCTGCTCCTTCTCGGTAGCGTCCCGTATCTCCTTATCCAAGGCTTCGTATTCCCGCTGGGTGCTGATGGAATCCATGTTTTTTTCGGCCTTTTCCCGATCCGATTCCGCCAGGGCCAGGAGATTCCTGAAATCTCCTTCTGAAAGTTTGGCCTTTTCATAATCCTGGTTCTTTTCAATAAAAGATTTCTTAAGCCTGGACAGAAGCTCTTCCTGGGTGGTCAATAATTTAGGTATTTCCTGAATATCCCGTTCCAGGGTTATTTTTTCCGACAGGATATCCTGCAGGGCCCGCAACTTTTCAAAAACATCTTCCATTACCATGTATATTCCCCTTCATTTGTATACAATTTCATACTTATTAAAGTATTTTATCAAAAATTCAATGATCTAAATAGTCCTTCAGTTTCCGGCTCCGCCTGGGATGACGCAGCCGCCGCAGAGCCTTAGCCTCAATCTGCCTGATCCGTTCACGGGTGACGTTGAAATAGAGCCCCACCTCTTCCAGGGTGAGGGAATAACCATCGTCCAAGCCGAAGCGCATCTTGAGGACCTCCTGTTCCCGGGCAGGCAGGGTGGAAAGCACCCCGGAAAGCTGTTCCTGAAGCAGGGTAAAGGCGGTCTGATTCGCCGGATTTTCCACATCCTTGTCCTCGATGAAATCCCCCAGCAGGGAATCCTCTTCCTCCCCTATGGGGGTTTCCAGGCTGATGGGTTCCCGGGCCACGTTCTTTACCGACTTTACCCGCAAAGCGGTCCAGCCGAGCCGTTCGGCGATTTCCTCGTCCGAGGGCTCCCTACCCAGTACCTGCATAAGCTGCCGGGATTCCCGGACAACCTTGTTGATTTGCTCTATCATATGAACCGGCACCCGGATGGTCCGGGCTTGGTCGGAGATGGACCGGGTTATGGCCTGTCGTATCCACCAGGTGGCGTAGGTGGAGAATTTATAGCCCTTGCGGTATTCGAATTTTTCCACCGCCTTGATAAGACCGATATTTCCTTCCTGGACCAGATCGAAGAAATGAAGCCCCCGGTTGGTGTACTTCTTGGCAATGGAAACCACCAGCCGGAGATTGGCCTTGATAAGCCGGTCCTTGGCGTTCTTCATCATCACCCGGCCGCGGTTTATCTCCTTGGCCATGAGGTTGATATCTTCGATGGACTCCTCAAATTCCGATTCCATCTGACGGAGTTTTTTCTCCGTAACCTGAATATGCCGGATAAGTTCCTTAATTTCGTCGGAGGTAAGCCCCAGGCCGGACTCCAACCGCTCCCGGTCTTCCTTGATGGTCAGACCCCGGCCCAGGGCCCGCAGTTCCTTGAGGGAACCTACCCGCAGCCGCTTTTCTATCCGTTCCTGCTCTTTCTTATAACGCTTTATTTTTTTAGAAGCCTGGACAAACTTATCCGAAAAGCCCACTATTTCTTCCGGGTGGATTTCCGCAGATTCAATTACCCCCAGGATACGGGTACGTATCCCACTAAGCTCCTGATCCTCGAAAAAATCACCACCCCGGGTGATTATCCGTCGTTTGTTTTCGATATAGCTCTTCAGATCCCCACCGATTACCCTGAGGGTTTCTTTGTAGAACTGGTTCAAACGGCGGCGTTCGGTAAGGTATTCGGTGGCTTCCTTTTTAGTAAGGCTTAATTCCCGGGGGTCCTTTTTGGAAAAGGCCCGCTGGGCGATATGGTAAAATTCAGGAATAACCATCCCCGATTTTTTGATAACGCCCTTGATGATATTTTCCCCGCTCTCCATTTGCTTGGACAGCTCCACCTCTTGTTCGGCGGTAAGGAGATTTTCTTTTCCAATTTCCCGCAGGTACAAGCGGATAGGATCATCTACCGAGGATTCCTTCTCGTTGTAGACCAGGCGTTTTTTGTCCGCCTCTTCTTTTTTCCGAACCTGCGGCTCCGCTTCATCCTCTCCCAGGATATCCTCATCAATAAGCTGGACATTATTCGCGTCCAAAAGGATGAGGACCTGTTCAATTTTGTCGGAATTTACGATATTCTCCGGCAAAAAATCGGAAAGTTCATCATAGGAAAGGGTTTTCTTTTCCTTTGCGTATTCAATTAACTTTACAACAGCAGGATCAAGCGCCATGTCTGGCGTAGCCACATTCGGCGTGCGCAATTCCGTCATTAATTAGCTTCCTTAAGTAGACGTAATTCGGCATCAAGATGCACTTTTTCAGCGAGCAAATCCTCAAGTCGGCTGCCCCTATGGAGCGCATCCTGATTTTGCTCATTTTTTGTGATCCGCAGTTCTGTAATAATCCTGGCCAGTCTGCGCTCCAGCCTTTTTTGTTTTACCTTTCTGATCCCATCATTTACAAGCCGTTCCGGGTTTGTGGAAAACGCCTCCGAAACCCCCTGCTGAATGACGAAATTCCGCAAAGCCCCATTGTTTATCCGGGATAGGAGATCATCCATTCCAGGCATATCATTCCGGAACCATTCCTCCAGGGCTATAAAAAGCTCCCGGGCTGCCGGGTCGTCAAAGTCCTCGACAATAAGCGCCGAACGCAGCTTAGGGTATAAATCATGGTTTACCAAAACCGCGGTGAGCAGAAAAAGCTCATCATTCAAACTAACCGGTCGCAGAGAAGCGGAATCGCCGCTTGCCTGGACTGTTCCCCCCTGCCCGGTACTGAACCGGCGAAAGTCTGATACAACAGCCTGCCGTTCAACTCCCAGGGCATCCGCTATGGCCCCAATACAGGAATCCCTGGATACATCCGAATCCATGGTTTTCAAATACGGAAACAAGAAAGCAACCGCCCGGGATTTCCCTATCGAGTCGGAAAGATCAAAAAGAGACCCACTCCTTTTTAAAAGGTATTCAAAATCATTTATAAAACATTTAGCACTTTTTTGCAATGACTCAGGACCGAAATTTTTCAAAATATCGGCGGGATCCTTCATTCCGTCCATATCAGGGGTTACCACAAAGCTTTCCAGGCCGTTTTTCCGGCAGGTCATAATGGCTTTTACCGCCGCATTCTGCCCCGCTTCATCGGTATCGAAGAGGAGGTAGATACGCTCCGCCCATCGTTTAAGGAGCCTGGCCTGCTCGTCCGTAAAGGCGGTTCCCAGGGGGGCCACGGCATTGGTAATCCCCGCCTGGTGCAGGGCTATCACATCCATATAGCCTTCGGCAATATAGGCTGCTTTGGTTTTACGGATCTCCGGTATTGCCAAATCGATGGCAAAGAGGGTTTCCCGCTTTTTGTATACCTCCGATTCCCCGGAGTTAAGGTACTTGGGGCCTTCGCCTGAAAGAATACGCCCGCCAAAAGCCACGGTCCGGCCTTGGCGATCCGCTATGGGGAAGATGAGCCGGTCCGAAAAAAAAGCGCTCTGGTTGTAGTTTTTTGAAAACAACCCGGAAGAAGCAAGAAGCCCCTCGGAATAGCCCTTATTGGATAAAAATTTATAAAGCCAGGTTCTATTTGCTGGCGCATAGCCCAGGCGGAAACGGTCTAGCATTTCTTTACTTATCCCTCGTGATATAATATACTGCTTTGCCGCCGCTCCTTCGGGTTTTTCCAGCAAAAAATGATGGAAACTGACCGCTACCCGGCGGTAAAGTTCGGCTAATTCATCAAGGCGGGCTTTTTTTCCATCATCCTTCTGGGGGAGACCGGAGTTTTCATAGACTATTTCGATGCCCATACGCTTGGCAAGGGTTTCGACGGCCTCGGGAAATGAAAGCTTATCCATCTCCATAACGAAATTTATCACCGAGTCACCCTTGCCGCAGCCGAAACAATGGTAGGCCTTCATGTCCGGATTTACCGTAAAGGAGGGGGTTTTTTCATTGTGGAAGGGACAGAGCCCCCAGTACCGTCCTCCTTTTTTTTCAAGCCGTACATAATCGCCTATCACGGACACCGCATCCAGTTTGTCGTTGAGCTCCCGGATGGTTGAATCGGCAATATAGGGCATCAGCTATTCCTGCTTTTAACGTAGAGGACCCCGGCCCGGATATGGTCATCCAGGGTTTCGGAAAAATAATGCCGGCCTTCGGCGGGGTTTACCAGCCTGAAATAGAGGTAATTGCTGGAAACCGGGTGGAAGGCGGCGTTCAGGGCCACCGCCCCGGGGGCGGATATGGGGCCCGGTGGAAGGCCCGGAACCATGTAGGTGTTATAGGGATTACGGATCTCCGTATCCCGGTCAAAGAGCCGTTCCGGATGGGGCCTGTTCTGGATTTCGGTGATCACATATTCCACGGTGGCGCAGGACTGGAGGGCCATACCGATGCGCAGGCGGTTGTAGAAAACCCCGGCCATGAGCGCCGCCTCCTCTGCCACCCGGTACTCCCGTTCCACAATAGAGGCCAGGATAACCCGATTATTGAGCTCCGCCGGGGACATGGAAAGGGCTTCCGGCTGTATTTCTGCCAGGCGTTTGAAGAAGGTATCCGCCATGGCCTTTACCACCATGTTCGCGGGATACGCTTCGGGAAAAAGGTAGGTGTCCGGATAGAGGTAACCCTCCAGGGTGGCCCCGGGTACCCGGTAACTGTCCAGGACAGCCTTATTAGAAGCGGCGGCGAGAAAATCTTCCTCGGCGCAGATTCCCGCCTTGGCGAGGATTGGGGCGGTTTTTTTAAGGGTTACCCCCTCGGGAATCGTAACCCGGATTAGGAGCTGCTTGCCGGAAACCAGGATGGAACGAATTTCCATCTGGCTTGCCGGAAGGGAAAGGCTGTAGATCCCCGCTTTAAGGTATTCCTTATCCACATAGGAAAGTAATTCCCAGAAATACCGGTTCCGAATAATCCCCGCATCTTCCATGCGCTGCCCCACGGATCGGACACTCTCCCCTGGCCGAAGCTCCAGCCGAATCGTTCGAACCACGCCGGACTCATCCATTCTGAGGGTAGGATCATCCTGGGTAATTACCGGGGGCTTATCCGGCGGGCTGTTAAAATAGATCAGCCCCCCCACGGTGAGGGCAGCAAGAAACAGGAGGGTTCCCAGCAGGATGCTGACTATCGTAATGACGAAACGAGTAGTATGTTTCCTTGCCATGACTTAGAGGGTTATCTCCATTCCTTCCATGGCGAGGGATATCTCTACCCCCCTGATATTCATCCGCTCCATATACCACCGGGCAGACTGGAGGATGTTGAAGAGTTTTCGGTCATCATAGGTAGGATCGTGGTGAAAAAGAACCAGGTGTTTTATCCCCCAGTTTGCGGCAAAATCAACCCCCATGCTGAAGGCGCTGTGGCCCCAGTTGTATTTGGTAATCGCCTCCCCAAGGGTATACTGCGAATCAATTATCACCAGATCCGAATTCTCAAAAAAAGAGGCGTTTTCATCATTTTTTATAAAAACTTCTGTGGAAAGCTCCGTATCGGTGGCGTAAATAAACCGGCTTTTTCCGTCCGTAACCCTGAAGGCATAGGAGTCCCCGGGATGGCTGAGTTTTTTATGGGTAATGATCATATCACCTATAACGACGGGCGCTTCCATGAGATGAAAATTTTTCTGGGAACCCATGGACTGCATATGGACCGGGAAATAGGGAGAGCTCATCTGCCCATAGAGGGCGGTTTCAAGGTTTTTCATGGGGGAGGAGAAGTCGATGGTTACCGAAGGATCGTAAGCGGGTCCGAAAAACGGCAACCCTTGGATATGATCCCAGTGCAGGTGGGAAAGGAAGATATCGTAGTGGGTGGGGGTAGGTTTTTCCCCGGCCATGGCGAGACCCATTTCCCTAAGGCCGGAACCACAGTCAAAAACAATACGATTCTTGGGATCCCCATTGCTGAGGGATACGCAGGGCGTATTTCCTCCAACGGTTCCAAAAAGCCAGGGGGGCAATTCCGCCATAAAATGCTCACGGCTTTCGGGGCTAATAAGGTCCTCCGGAGTGAGCCGTTCCAAAATGGTAGAAATCTTGCTCTTTATCTGGGACGGTAATTGCGGTGACGGAAGGGACCCGCGGACACCCCAAAATTGGATACGCATTCTATAGTTCCCCCGATTTTTTAACGGTTCCACCGGAAACGACGGTTCCACCGGAAACGACGGTTCCACCGGAAACGACGGTTCCACCGGAAACGACGGTTCCACCGGAAACGACGGTTCCACCGGAAACGACGGTTCTCTTAATAACAGGCTCCTCTTTCTGCTGGGCTAGGATTAATTCTATTTCCTTCATGGAATGCAGGGCTCCCTTTCCCATTCCTTGGCAGCTCATGGCTTCCCAGGAATCGGCGGATTGGAGAAGGGACGGCCAGAAAGGAAAGGTTCTGCATTGCAGGGGCCGCGCTTCGTATACGGAACATCCATTCTTCCAGAAAACACAATCATAATTAGCCTTTTCCTTTAGTGAAAGCTGCTCAACCCCACCTAAATCGGGGACCCACCGGCAATAAAACTCCACAAATTCAGTATATTTCATTTTTAAGGCCGAAACCAGAATTTCAGTATCTTTTTTCCTTAAAAATACAAAACCTGGATCGATCCTGCAACATTCAGAACAGCGGGCACAGGAAAAACGAAGTCCCTGGGCATAAAAAGGTCTGTCTACCGGCATAGCGGCTCCATGGAGACTATTCTTATCCTAAACCACGTTTATTTACAAGCGGTGTAGCAGATAAGACCGGCGGCCCTGCTCGTAGAGGTTGTTCCCCCCGCTGTCGATGACCACCACCACAGGGAAGTCTTTAACCGTAAGGCGGCGTATGGCCTCGGCTCCCAGGTCCTCAAAGGCGATTAGTTCTGCCTCCAGGATGCATTGGGCAAGGAGGGCTCCGGCGCCGCCTATGGCTCCGAAGTATACCGCTCCGGCATTCTGCATGGCGTCGATTACCTCTTTGGAGCGCTTACCCTTCCCTATCATGCCCCGCAACCCAAGGCTGAGCAGACGGGGAGCATAGGCGTCCATGCGGTAACTGGTGGTAGGTCCTGCGGAGCCGATAATTGCCCCCGGGGCGGCCGGGGTGGGACCTACATAATAAATAACAGAATCCTCCGGGGAAAAGGGAAGCGGTTCGCCCCGGTCCAGCAGTGCGGCGAGCCGCTGGTGGGCGGCGTCCCGGGCGGTGTAGATAATCCCGTTTAAATAAACCCTGTCCCCCGCTTTGAGGGGGGCGGCCTTTTCTCTGGTCAGGGGTAGTTCAATATGGTATTCCATCAGAGTATCTCCCGGGCATGGCGGCATACGTGGCAATTGATATTTACCGCGCAGGGCAGCCCCGCAATATGGGTGGGCAGGGTTTCTACCGCCACGGAAAGGGCGGTGGTATACCCGCCGAATCCCTGGGGCCCTATACCCAGGGCATTGATTTTTTCCAGCAGCTTGTTTTCCAGATCCGCATAATAGGGGTCGGCGTTATGGGTCCCCAGGGGGCGGAGCAGGGCCTTTTTTGCAATCAAGGCTGCTTTGTCAAAGGTACCGCCTATACCAACCCCCGCCACAATCGGCGGGCAGGGATTAGGTCCCGCCTCTTCCACGGCGGAAACCACAAAGTCTATCACCCCTTCCACCCCGTCGGAGGGGCGGAGCATTTTTATCCGGCTCATATTCTCGCTGCCAAAACCTTTTGGGGCCACAGTAATAGTGATACTATCGCCATTTACAAAATCTATGGAGATCATGGCCGGGGTATTGTCTCCGGTATTTATCCGCTTAAGGGGATCCCCTACCACAGATTTTCTGAGGTAACCTTCCTGATAGCCCTGCCGCACACCTTCGTTAATGGCGGCGTTCAAATCCCCTTCAATATGGACATCGGAACCGAGCTCTAAAAATACGCAGGCCATCCCCGTGTCCTGGCATATGGGAACCTGTTTTTCCCCCGCAAGCTCAAAATTGCCGATGATCTTATCCAATACATCCTGCGCCACGGGCCAGGTTTCTTTTAAACGAAAATTTCTGATACATTCCCGCACATCCGGGGGCAGGTTCCGGTTGGCCCCTATACAGAGCCGTTTTACAGCCTCCGTGAGCAATGCCGCTTTTACAATCCGCATATATGCACTCCCTACCCTATCTTATTCAAATCCTTCATGGTCTGATCCACCCTATCGCCCACGAGCCCCACCAGGAGGAAACGCCCGGTGATGGGTTCCGTAAGGTATTCCCTGTTCAGGCTGAATTTTTTTATTTCACCGGTACTGCGGACATGCATCCTGGGACCGTGGCAAAGCCACAATGTATCTCCAATATGGATATGGGTATCGTCAAGAAAAGAGATGATGATATCCGCAGCAATCATGCGGTTTACTTCCTGTTCCACCTCATCAAGGCCGATTTCCAGTTCCGGTTTTTTTTGAAAGCTAAAAATAAAACCATGGCGGACATCGGAATGGATAAAGGGTTCCGTAAGGCCGTGCTTACGCATGACGAATTCGCAGAGATCCTCCGCGGAATGGGTCATGCGCCGGAAGGGCTGGGATTTAAAAACAATACCCGCGATATCCTGGGGTTCCGGCCCAAAGAGGGTTGGCCTGGTAACGATCACCTCTTCACCGATGCCGATAAGGAGATGGGCATTGTGGTTCAGAAAGGGATAGATCTGATCAAAGTGTTCCACCACCACCCGCTTCCCCAGATCGAGTACGTCAAGAATCGCCTTGGCCAATACGTGCATCTGGGTAAAGGCCGCCTCAAAATGGATGTCCACATGATAGGTATGGGCGCTGTAAAACCGGGTGGTCTCCTCCCCCGCTTCAAGCAGGGGCAGGGGCCGGATATTCACCCCATCGTCGTCGTTTACCAATTCCAGGCCGGGAAACATGCCCTTAATCATCATGCTCTTGCCGGAACCCGCAAGACCCACCAGGCCAATGAGTTTGTCAAAGGGACTCAGGTACTGCTGGGCTATTTGCATCCCAAGATCGGCCATACGCTCAAAACCACGGGGTGCAAAGAAAACCGAATAGAGATAGCTCTTTTGTATCGGATCTAAATACGGCATGATTCAGGATAATACAATATTCGGAAAACATGAAGAACCCTGTGGCAAAGACGCTGGCGGGGGTGGTGAATCCCCACTGCGGGATGCCTGTTGAACCCACCTACGGAGCCCCTGCGGGTTTCCTCCAGCGGAGAATTCCAGAATATCCCGCAGCGTGGCTCCACCACCCCCGCCAGCGCCATTTCGACAAGGATGTAGATATATATACCTCACAGACGAAATAGAGGTTTTTTGAAAATTGTTACAAATAATTGTTGACGAAATTAAAAATATAGTACAAATTGATATATATCAATATAATAAGACAGGGTAAAAATGATACAGATACATGTTGATAATTCGTCGGAAACGCCCATCTATGTACAAATTGCAGATCAGATCTCCGGGGCTATAAACCGGGGTAGTCTGCCACCGGGATACCAGCTCCCCACGGTACGCCAGTTCGCAATTGATAGCGGTATTTCCCAGGGTACTATAAAACATGCCTATGATGCGCTGGAACAGACGAAGCTTATAAAAAAAGCCCGGGGGAGCGGTACCTTTGTCAACATCCCAAAGCAAACCAGGGGCGAGGGGGCTAAAGCTCAGGCCATGGACGCTATTGACGCCCTTCTGAACCGCATGGATGAGCTTGCCTTTTCTCACCAGGATACGCGGATTTTCCTGGATCTGAAGCTGCGGGAAAGGGAACAAACTGTCCGCTTTGTAAGTGTGGCGGCGGTGGACTGCTGTCCCGAAGCCTTAAACGCCATGTCGGAACAGATACGGGGGCTGCCCCATACGGATATTAGCAGGTTCCTCCTGGAGGATCTTATCAAGTCGCCGGTTCCCTTCGATCCCGCCGCGGATCTGGTGGTAACCACCCCTACCCACTATGCGGATCTGGCCGGCAAAATGGCGCCGGGCTGCGATCCTGTCCGGTTGGTTATGACCGTAGCCGTGAATACCGCCGTGGATTTGGCGGCCATAGCTCCTGACGCACGGGTAGGTATAGCTTGCGCCAGCAGGCGTTTTGCCCAGCTCATCCTCAACGCCTGTGATAAATTTTGTAAGCTGAAACACCCTATTTTAAAAACCTACTTTAACGAGGGGGACAGCCTAGCCAGGATGGTAAAGAAATGCGACCGCCTGATCCTGCCGTCCAATTATTCGCTTTTCACATCACCGGAGGAGGATCTTATTCTCAAATCCTGCCAGGAAAGCCATAGGCCTATCAATTACCTTTACAATATTGAACGGGGGTCCCTGCTGTATTTGGAAGAGCAGATCAACCGGATTTACCAGGCCAATCAGAATAAGATTTAAAACACTGATACTATTCCAGCCATGCATCCAAGCGGATGAGTTTACCCTCCGCCAGGGTAATGTTTAGGGAAGGGAGTTCCTGAGAAAAATCTTCAAGGAGCAGAAGATCCCCCCTTTGTAGGTTGAAAGATTTCCCATCCCCGGTGATTGCAGCGAAGCTCCCCGTGCGTCCTGTGGATGCGGCGCAGAAAAGGCCAAGCCATTCATGGGATGCGCGGGGAACTGCGCTGCAAGCAGCGGCGTGGTTCAGGTAAATTTCACCGCTGGATTCAATAAGACCCATACTGCCCTGTACGCCATTACCAAGCATCAGGTTAAAATCGGTAACCATACCTTGGCTCACGGTTTTCCAGCCGCCGTCAAAGGTATCAATTGGGTCGTAGGGTTTCATAAGAAGTTCATGATGCCCCTCATGGGAGACATTTGCTGTACCTTCAAGGATAATCAGATACCGGGTAATGCCGGGGAGATCCGTATAATTACTTGGGGAATCAGAATTGGATGCCGCTGTGCTGAGGCGTACAAGAAAATTTTTCTCCCGGTAGCTCGCTTCCGGCGGATAGATATAATACTCCCGGCTCGTGCCGCCTGCCCATGAAGACAGGGGGATGGAAACCTCCGGGATCAGCGAAATTTTCATGGCATTTTTTCATCCGCAAGGCGGCTCAATTCAAGGGTAAGCCCTTCCCCTTTTGCCAACAGTGCTGTAATCTGTGCCCGTTTATCCCGGTTGAATTCAGCATCCTTGATGGATCCCAGGTTGATGCGCACATTGTAAACGGCCCCCCAGAGCGCCGCATAGGCCAGGCGGCCTGAAACAGCGGCGTCGCTGGCGGCATTGCTGTTACCTATACGCAGTAATTCTACCGACGCGGTCAAAGAGCGCAGGCAGGATTCTGCAACGAGCAGCGGCAGTTCGGCGGCAGTTTTCATGCCCGATTGAATGCGATCCCGCCGTATTGCTTTTTCTTCATCGCTTCCCTTGGGAAGTTTATAGGCGGCCATCACATCGTTAAAAGCAAAGGTATCTTCATCAACATACCGCTCCAGATCTTTGAGAACCGATTCCAGCTCAGTCCGCAGTTCCTGTATACGTCCTTCCACCCCTGCATATTGGACATTACCGGTGGTCAGGTTGGTAACCATAATTCCAAGGCCTGCGGAAAGCGCCCCCACAAGGGCGGAAGCGCTGCCGCCACCGGGCGCCGGGGAGTCGGACTTCATTTCCTGTATAAATTCATGTACCGGCAGATCGATGAGCATATAAACCCCTTAGAGCAGATGATTTTCAAGAACCTGTTTTTTATAATCAAAGTTCTCTATTTGCAGATAGTATTCAGCGCAGTCCGCCAGGGCTTTTACGGGGGTTAGCCCGATTATCTCGCTGCCGGTTATGGTAACCCCCCAGCGTTTTGCTTCGGCCCTGATAGCCTCGAATACCCGGTACAGGGGCGTTCCCTCAAAGTTCACCATGTTTATGGAAACCTGGGCTATATTCCGTTCCTCCAGCATGACCCCTATGGCCTTGCAGTATTGATAACCGCCGCTTGAGCCCCTGATGGTTTTTGCGATGGCGTTGGCAATCCTGATATCCGATGTACTGAGGTTGACGTTGTACGCAATGAGCGGAGGCCGTGCGCCTATGGCCATGATTCCTGCACTGGGATGTATTTTCCGCTCCCCATAGTCGGGGGCCCACTCTTCCTTCAGCAGCTTTTCCGGCATCCCTTCAAACTGACCCTTGCGGACCGTGGCAAGGTTTGTGCGTTCAGGCCGGGTCGCTGAGCTTTCATAGAGAAAGCTTGGGATCTTTAATTCCTTCCAGATCCGTTCGGCAACGACCTTGGACAATTCCACACATTCCTCCACGGTAACTTCTTTTACCGGAACAAAGGGGAATACATCGCTCGCCCCCATTCGGGGGTGTTCGCCGTGGTGCTCGCGGAGATCGATTTTTTCACTGGCCAGCTTACAAAGCCGGAAGGCCGCTTCCGCGATGCCCGTAGGATCGCCGACCATGGTAAACACACTACGGTTGTGGCTGGTATCGGAAGAATAATCCAGCAGCATCACCGAAGGAACACTGCGGGCTTCCTTTACCAGCAGATCAATTACGTCCTGCCTTCGTCCCTCGCTGAAATTCGGTATAAACTCTACAATTTTTGCCATATACAATAGCTCTCCTTATAAATTACAGATCAAGTTCCAGGTCTAAAAAGGGAGCGTGCTGCTGCGCGCCGTAGACATCGGTTTCCCCCGGGTCTCCGGAACAGATGGGCCGCTTGATGGTTACCTTTATAGCCTTGGCGGGATCAAATTCAATAATATTGATTATATCCTCCCGCTTAATTTTGTAAAGCCCGCAAACCACCTTTTCGTTAATAGCCTTGGCGGCGCAGACTTTTTTATACCAATCGAAATTTGAAAACATAAGATCCATGGTTAATTCATAGGGCCCGGAATTTTTGCTCCTGATGATATCGGTTATATCCGTTAGTTTTACTTTCATTTTTATTTTACTCCTCCTATGGTTAGATACTCAATGGGGAAAAGAGAGGCCGGGTCGGAGCTTTGGAGCAGATGGTAGATGCTGAACATGTAAACCTCTCCGGCATGAAAATCGCTGGGGGAATAGGGGAAGGCCAGGTTTCCCGCGGTGGATCTCCGCCCATCGTAACCGTAGTGAAGCATGGTTGACCGGGCAAAGGCGCAGATGGTGTCCGCCTGTTTCTGGGTTTCCGCGATAGCTTCAATGATGATCCCCAGTTCGTGGACAAGGGAAGTATCCGGTTTTGGTTCCAGGTTCCCCATCACGCCATCCCGGCCATAGATGTTAAACCGGAGCTGGTACTTTTCAAGCTTACCGGAAAAGTTATCCGCCACCCGTTCCTCAACGCCCCGCATGATAGCGTCGATTTTGGAGATCATCACCGGGTCCCGTGCGCCGGCGATTGATACGGTACGGAAGCCGATAGGCTTGGCCCCCTCCAGTTTTACGGTATTTACCTCTCCGGGTACGAAGCGGGTACCGGATACCCGGACTATAGAATCCGTCTCCTGATCAAAGTGGCAATCGTGGAGATCCAGGTAACCGCCGGGACCGGGAAGTATATAGGGGTTTGTTTTTTCGTAAAGCGTATGGGCCGCCACAGAAAGGGTGGTGCATTTACGTATGGGGTTCAGCGGTTCTACCCGGAAATAATCTTCCCCGATATAGCCGAACATACAGTCCGAACCGCTTCCCGGCGTGGCGCAGATGGAAGCGCATTCCAGGATCTTTCCCAGGTGGATGGAAAGGCCCCGATCGTAGCCCCGCAGTATGGGCAGGGCGGCGAAACATATTGGGTCGTAGGTTCTCCCCGCGAGGATCACATCCGGCTTTTGTTCCAGGGCTGCAAGGAACGGTTCAAGCCCCATCTGCGCCACAATGCGGGTAGTGGTATCGATCTCCGCCAGAGTGAGGGGCGGAGCGGGGTCCAAGGGCTGTACCCTCCCCTGCTTAAATTCTTCTTTGATAAAGCCCTTGTCCAGTTCCGCATGGATGAGCGCCATGGTAAAGCGAAGGCTCTGTTCCCGGGCAATCTCTTCGATTATTTCCCGGCACCATGTCAGGTGGGGTTCCCCGCCGGAACCTCCGGCGGTACCGATTACCACAGGAATACTGTTTGCTATCCCCGCTTTGATCATAATTTCCAAATCACGCTTTACCGCATCCCTATCGGTAAAGGAAATTCCCGCCCCCAGGTAGTAGGGACCGGGATCGGTGGACCCCGCGTCTACCGCGATAAGGTGGGGTTTGCGGGCCATTCCCGCTTCAAATGATGCTAAGGGGAAACCATAGCCCAGAATGGCCGTGGCCGATAAAACCCGAAATTCTTCTCCGGATGCCATAATTACTCCTTTAACAGCGCAATGATCCGCTGCATCTCGTTGTGAACAATCATATACCCCTCATCAACGCCCATGCCGGGCTTGGCGAGGATCTGGTCCGGCCGGGTAGCCATGGCCAGGTGGACGCAGACGTGGGCGGAGCGGTCGGTTTCGTTGCAGGTACCGCCCTGGTAGGCGCCTATGCCCCGCTCCTTGCAGTACAGTACCGCCTCCACAATATTGCCTATGCCCCCCAGGTCGGGGGTTTTTATCTGAACCATGTGGCCGGCCTTGTTATCCGCAAAGTAGCGTATATCCTCCAGGGTATTACACCATTCATCCGCCACAATCTCCACCGGAATATTCCGCTCATCCACCGCTTTGGTGAGCGCCGCCAGGGCCAGCATCTGCTTCTCCCGTTCTTCCATGTCCATGGGACCTTCGATGCGTAGACGGAAGGGCTTGGCCGCTTCGCTCAATGCTGCGAGGTAATCCGCCATCTTCTGATAGTTATCATTCCCAAAGGCCTGGCCTATGGTACCGTACACGTCCAGGTGCAGTACCGGCGCATAACCGCTTTCCGGCGCCAGTTTCTGAATTCGGTCCCGCAGCCATTGTACGTATTCCAGGAGCAGTTCTCCATGTTCGCCCAACTTGGTTTTAACATTGTTGATAAGCCCGTGGGGTAATACCTGGGCGCCCTTGAGAATCATTTTGTCCGTGTTATCATACCGGGTATCCCCGCTCTGGGTAAAAATAGGGATTGGTTCGGGACGCAGCTTCAATCCGTATTCGCCGGCCACAATCTGGCACATAAGTTTGTGGTTCGACTTTGCCGCTGCGTCCAATATGGCTTGGGATACTCCGTAGCGTATGGCCGTATGAAAACTCCGATTATCAACTTTCATCTGTTCAAGTTCCTTGGCAAGGGAACTGAAGGCGCTTATATCCTTCCCCACAAGCCAGGGAAAAATTTGTTTTTCGATAACCGGGATAAAGTCTTTCGCCAGGAAGAGGGGGTCCCTCCCGCCTGCGCCGGAATACTGCACCGCCGCACAGTCTCCCCAGGCAAACTGCCCATCCTCAAGAACAAGCAGTACCGAAATGGCCTCCCCTGCCTGGCGTACCGAACTGAACCCCGCTGTCACCGGCGTCCCGGCATAACTCGCCCCGTCCGCTTTGGCGCCCTGTTTGATCGCCCGCTGATCATCAAAAAAGAATCCCGTCCTTCCGGGCGCGCAAACCGCTTTTACAATCTTCATAGTTTAACACTCCTCTCTATTTCTATAATTCCGCAGCTTTTCAGTTTGGTCTTCCGACGAGTCTTCCCTTACTAATGGCATAGACATCATCGATCACCATCTGAAAAGAAGCGTCCCGTTTTTCAAACTTGGCCCTGGCGGCTATTTTGTTCCGGTGGAATTCCAGAAGTTCCGAAGTCAGGGGCAGGGCGCCGGGATCGAAAAGACGTATGGCCCCCTCATTGTCCCGGGCGGGCAGCACCTTTCCTGCGTTGAAACGGCTCGGAGCGAAGGGTACGTCCAGTACCCCCGCCTGAAAGGCACGGACCGCCCCTTTGGCTAAGTCCCCGCCCCCCAATTCGAAGACCTTATCCACGATACACCGGGTTTCGCTGGATATGATAACCTTCTCGTCCATCAGGGAATTGGTATCCACGGTCTGTTCCCCCAGCATGGTGATAATCTGTTTGGTACAGCGCAGTCCCTGAGCATTGGCCTCCATGGTAGGGACCCCTATAGCTTCATGGGGGGTTTTTACAATAACCTTGGTGGCATGAGCCAGGGCAGCAACGGTGCTGCCCCAGGATATGACCGCAAAGGCCTTGGCTTCGTCCTGGGGAAAGCCCCCCATCCATTGGTGGAGTACGGTAGTAACATTCACATCCCCGTGGCCCCTGATCCGGAGGTATTCGTCCGTAAGTGTCTGAAGGGTCTGGAGTGCCGCCACATCCTGCAGCAGATTACCGCATTGGCCGTAACCGACGGTAATGTTTCTAACTCCCTGCTCCGCCGCGAGGAGACTTTCGATAATGGCCACCGCATGGGAAATACAGGGGGGTACCAGGGTGCCCGTAAGGGGGCCGAAGGGTTCTCGGTTAATGGAGATCCCCGCTTCCTCGTAGATACCCGTAAGCCGGTCTGCGTATTGCCAATCCCGGATAGTTTTTTCCAGATCCGCATTCTTGGCGTAGGGAATATTATAGGAAATGCCCCCGCCTTCGTAGCTCGTAAAGCCCCCGGCGTAGGCAATCTCCGTAAGGAGCCGGGCATCGGGGGTGCCGTGGCGTACCTGCACCGGGGTGTCCAGGGCGTCTATGATCTGACGGCATCCGCTTACCCCATGGTTCACCGCAGGGAAGCCGTTGAGCATGGACTTGCTCTGTTTTATCGATTCCTGGATCCCCTCCTCGGCCTTCTGAAACCGGTTCTGCCGGGTATAGCTGTCTATGGTGGTGGGAAGCAGATCCGCTTCACCCTTGTCCTGGAGGTAGGTCAGCAGCTTGATGTGCTCCGGAATAAGGGCAACCCCGGCCCGGGGCTGGATCAGGGTAGTCCCCGCCAGCTTGGCCTTAATGAGCTTCTTTGAAAAGATTTTATGTTCCGGCAGTTTTTTATGGTAGGCAAAGCTTTCTTCCAGGTCCACATCCTTGCCTGTAGGCCACTGCTGGAGTACCTCCTGACGTATCCGGGAAAAATCATCGTTACTGAGTTTCTTATTTTCCAGTTCCATGTAATTGTATCTCCTTTCTCATGATAGAGAGAGCCTTATCCGGCCAGGTTTCCGCGAGGAGCCCCATGGCCGCGAGGATGTACGATTTATCGATATAAATTTCCGCAGCCCTGGGACGCAGGGAAGCGGGATTCGCATTGTTAAAAAGGGCCTGTGCTGCCAGATCCCTGGCCCGGCCATTGTGGATAATGGCCCCGCCGGTAAGGACGAGCCGGTCAAGGCCGGAAAGATCCTTGCCGGTCTGGACAAAGACCCGGCCCGCCGGTGTGTAGGCCTCTTCAACGGTTCCGGCATGGCGGGTAACCGCGATCTCTATGGCCGCAGCGGCCAGGGCAAAGTCCAGGGCAGCGTCTTCTTCCGATACGGGTATGGCGTCCGGGTGCAGCCCCAGGTATGCAACACCGGCCCGTATTTTTTCTGTGGAAAGGCCCGAGAGCACGGACAGTTTTTCTGCACCCGCCGCTTCCAGCACGCCTGTGGAACTATACCGCATCCCAATGTCTCCTTCCACGGTACGTTTGGATTCCGGTTCCGGGAGTCCCTTCATAACCACATCTCCACTCCGCTGGGGAAAGCCCTTGGCCACCGAATAGACATCCGTGGTAGCCCCCCCAAGGTCTACCGCCACCAGTTCCCCCAGGCCCTTTTGGGTATTCGTTCCGGCTGATAAAAGCTCCAGGGCCCGCTTTACCGCCGAAGGTGTGGGCATCAGTATGCCGGAAATCAGTTCCTGTTCCCGGCTAAGTCCCTTGGCCTGGATGATGCGCCGTAAAAAGAGGCGGCGTATCTCCTCCTGAACCGGTTCTATATTGAGCTTATTCAAGGTGGGCATCACATTGGGGCAGCGAAAAATCTCCCTGCCCGCCTTGCCCGCGGCGAGGATAGTCTCACACTCCGCCGCCACTCCCCGGTTTCCTGCTATAATGATAGGAAAGGGCTCGGCTGCCGAACCCGGCATTGACGCCAGCATCTTGGCGTTGTGGAGTATACATTCCCTGTTGCCTCCGTCTACACCGCCGGTTAAAAGAAAGATATCGGGCTTCAAGGACTCTATTTCAAGGATATCCTCCTCCGTTAATTCGTAGGAAAATACCCGGATAATTTTTGCCCCCGCTCCCAGGGAAGCCAGCCGTGCAGCCTCAGCGGTAAGGGCCGGGACCAGGCCGCTGGTGATCATCCTCAAACCCCCGGCGGCGCTGCTGCAGGCAAAGCGTTTTATGATTTTTAACGGACCGGTTTGTTTTTCCAGTATTTCCAAAGCCATAGAAAGGCCTGTCCCGACATCGGTGTCCACGGTAGTGTAGGCTGCCGCAGTTCCGAGCAGCCCTTCGCCCTCAGTATCCACCGCAGTTACCTTGGTGTTTGTGCTCCCGAAATCGATTAACAAAACCGCTTCCATATCCCGTTTCCTTAAAACTGCCGATTTATTTTGCGGCATCCATATGCAGATCTTCCCGCAGGGCCTGTATACCCGCTTCCGGGCTGGAGCCGGGGCCAAAAACCCGGTCAAACCCCATGGCCTTGAACCGTTTCTCTACCTCCGTAAGGTCCTGCTTGCCCACCACGATATTGCCCCCAATATAGAGGAGAATACCCTTTAAGCCCGCTTCGTCACATTTATCCCGAAACCCCCGGCAGTCCAATTCCCCATGTCCATAAAGGGAAGATACCAGGATGGCGTCCGCAGCGGTTTCCAGGGCGGCTTCAATATATTCCTCTTGGGAAACCATGACTCCCAAATTGGTAACATCAAAACCGGCTGCGGTAAAGGCATGGTAGAGAATCTTATTTCCCACGGCGTGGACATCGGCGCCGATGACGCCTATGATCAGCTTTTTCTTTTCCATTGGCATCCTCTTTAAAAAGCTAGTACAATATATTATATTGTTATATATCAATATATGTATATTAAACCTATATTATTTCTTTGTCAAGAGAAAACATAGTTTATTTTTTGGTTTATTGTATTTTTATCTTGACTTATACTATATCATATCATATACTGCCATCATCAAAGGGATAAGTACCGGCAAAAAATAGCTTCGATCCTGGTTCATTTATTCTCTCAGAGAAGATGATAGTATTTAAGGATGTTAAATAATGGTTATCCGGTTCATTCTTAACGGAAAAAAATGTCGTAACATTGTTGATTCATCTACCAGGCTCATTGATTTGCTGCGGGAGGGCTGTGGTATAACAAGCGTCCGGGAAGGCTGCGGCGCGGGGGAATGCGGGTCCTGTACGGTTCTTCTAAACGGTAATCCTGTTTGTTCCTGCCTGACCCCGGCGGTACAGGTTCGGAATTGTGAAATCATCACGATTGACGGACTGGAACGGGATGGAGAACTTGCTTTACTGCAAAAAGCCTTCCTTGATAACGATGCCGTGCAATGCGGATTCTGTACGCCGGGGATGATCCTTACCGCAAAGGCGTTGCTTGATAAAAATCCTAACCCAAGTAAAGACGAAATACGACATGCCCTGGGGGGAAACATCTGTCGTTGTACCGGGTACATCCCCATCCTGCGGGCCGTCGAGGCGGCGGCAAAGCAGGGACGGACAACGCAATGAAACATCCCGACCCGCTGATTCCCGGATCGTTAGATGAACTTCTCAAACTTATTGAGCGGTATTCAGGCAGCTATATCTTCGCAGCGGGCGGAACCGACTGTTTAGCTAAATTAGGCGGGTATATGTCACCCCGTTACCGCCTAATCGATATTTCCGGCATAGATGAATTGAAGGGGATCTCCCTCGAACAGGATGATCTGTGTATCGGGGCGCTTGAAACTATGACTTCCCTGTCCGAAGACGGCCGGATAAAACAATATGCCCCTTGCCTTGCCATGGCCGCTGCCAAAGTGGGGTCCTGGCAAATCCGGAACAGGGCGACCCTGGGCGGTAATCTGGCCAATGCCTCCCCGGCGGCGGATACTCCGGCTGCCTTGGCTGCCCTGGATACGGGGGTTTTGCTCGCTTCCTTACGGGGGAGGCGGGAACTACCGGTTGATGCAGTCTTGACCGGGCCAAACCGTACCGCCCTTGAGCCCGGTGAGGTGATAACGGGATTTCGTATCCCCCTGCGGCAAGGACGGACCTCCGCTTTCGGTAAAATAGGCAGCCGAACCGAGGTGAGCATTGCACGGCTCAACCTGGCGGCAGCCATGGGAGGAGAGGTGGAACCCCGGGTATTTGTGGGAACCCTGGGAACAGCTGCTCTGCGTTGTCGTGAAGCGGAATCGGCGCTCACCCGGAGGGGTGTTCCGGATCCTGCTCCCTTTTGCGCCGCCCTTTCAAGACTGGTTGAAAAAGCCATTCCCGGACGATCCACCCTCCCCTACAAAATTTCCGCCATACAGGCCTTAGGCGAAGATGTTTTTTCGGCGCTTTGGGGATCCGGAACCACCGGGGGCAGCGTATGAGCGGATACAAGTTTATCGGGAAAAACCTGCGCCGTTCCGATGGGCCGGATAAGGTAAAAGGACAGTATCATTATCTGGCGGATTCCTTTGCCGAAAGCTCCCTGTACGGGGCAGTACTTTTCAGCACCCACGCCCATGCAAGGGTTATTTCCATAGATACCCGGAGCGCTCGGTCTATGCCCGGTGTCACGGTACTGACCTTTGAGGATGCTCCAACCGAACGATACAACAGCGGTGAATGGTTCCCGGGGCAGAACGACCCTCCGGATGAAACCATTTTGACCGGACATGTCCGGCATGTCGGTGACCGGGTTGCACTGATACTGGCGCCCGATAGGCGGACAGCCCTGGAAGCGCGGAACCGTATCAAGGTGGTATATGAACCCCTGCCGCCCATTACCGATATGCTGAGTGCCGGGGATAATGCAGGCCTGTTGCATGAAGACGGGGTACCGGCCTTTCCGGGCCGCATTGAGTACGGCGATATAGATGCGGCTTTCGCCAACCCAAGCTTTGTGGAACGGGACACCATAGTAACGCCCCGGATCCATCATGCCGCCATGGAAACCCACGCAATCCTTGTTATTCCCCGGGCAGAGCAGGTTCTGGAAATACGCAGCCCTTGCCAAATCGCCTTCGGTGTCCAGCATGCGGTGTCCATGGTAGTACCCCTGCCGCTTTCGAAAATCCGGGTGATCAAGGTCCCCATGGGAGGATCCTTCGGCGGGAAACAGGAAGTGGTCTTTGAACCCCTTTGCGCTTGGGCGGCATACCGGCTGGGGCGTCCCGTATTCATCAACACGTCCCGTGAAGAAACCATGCTTGCCACCCGTACGCGGGCTGCGGCTATGGGTACCATAGAAACGGCCCTTGACGCTGAAGGCAAGATTCTGGGGCGGCGGGTTTCCATGCTGGTCGATGCCGGAGCATACCTGACGGGTACCAAAAAGGTGATGATGGCCATGGGTAAAAAAATATCCCGCCTGTATGCCATCCCTGCATTGCGCTACGAAGCCCGGGCGGTACGTACATCTACCACCCCGGCGGGGGCCTGCCGGGGCTATGGTTCACCCCAGATTCATGCCGTAACCGAAATTCATACGGACCTCCTCTGCCGCAGGCGCGGTTTTGACCCGGTAGAGTTCCGCCTTAAAAACCTTATCCAGCCCTTTTCCGATGATCCTTCGGGGGGCGCGAATTTGGGTAACGCCCGGATCAGGGACTGTCTGGAACAGGGACTTCGGAGCTTCGGCTGGCAGGAGCGGAAGATACCCTCAGGTTCCGGGCGTTTCCGGCGGGGAGCGGGTTTTGCCTGCGCCACCCATGGCAACGGGTACTACAAAACTATCTACCACGATATAACGGGTATGTCCCTACGGCTTTTGGAAGATGGCTCAGCGGTACTCCGTTCGGGGATAGCCGAGATGGGACATGCTGCAAACGCCGCCATGGCCCATATCGTGGCTGAAGTTACCGGGATAGCGCCAGAACGGATTTCCGTACTGGAGGGGGACACCCTTTTCGGCAGCTACGACATAGGCTGCCAAGCAAGCCGGGGGATCTTTGTGGTGGGTGAATGCGCCCGGCTTTGTGCGGAACAGGCAATGGAAAAGCTCTGCGGGGAGGCGGAACGCCTCTGGAAGCTTCCGGTCACCCATGAAGGGGCTGTGCTTCGTATTGGTGATAAAACGGTTGATCTTGGTGATGCTGTTAGGGAGATTGCCGTGAAAAACCGTGTGTCCATAGAAGTCCTTGTGGAGCATAGTCCGAAAAATAATCCCGGTTCATACGGCGTCCACTTCGTTGACCTTACGGTGGATACCCTGACCGGACTGGTCCATATCGACAAATACCTGGCGGTCCATGATATAGGGCAGGCGATTGGACGTAACTTAGTTGAAGGACAGATCTATGGCGCCGTGCAGATGGGTATAGGCATGGCCCTTACTGAGGAACTTGTTTTCGATCAAAAGGGACAGCCCAGTGCGCGCAACTTTGACAAATACCACATGATCAACGCCCCGGATATGCCCGATGTGGAGATCCTTCTTATTGAAGAGGGGGAAAAGGGCGGGCCCTACGGTGCAAAAAGTATTGGGGAAATTGCGACGGTACCACCCGCGCCGGCCATAATAAACGCGGTTAATCGAGCCCTTTCCACCAGCCTGACCCGGATGCCGCTTACGCCGGCCCGGATCGTAGCGGCTCTAAACCAGCCGGATAGTATTGATGACGAAAAAAGGAGGTCCCCATGTTTATCCTGAACGGTAATGATTTGGATCTGAAAACACTCCGCGCCATAGCGGTGGAAGGAGAGCAGGTAGCCATATCTTCCGATGGCGAAGCGCGGCTTCAAGATTCCCGCAAATTGGTTTACGAACTGGTTGAGCAGGATGTCCCGGTCTACGGTTTTAATACCGGTGTGGGCTGGAATAAGGATCGGCATATTGCATCGGAATATTTCAAACTTTACAATGAAAACCTTATCCACTCCCACACCCTTGGTGTGCGGGAGGAAGCCTCGGAACCGGAAGTACGGGCGGCAATGGCAATACGCCTGAACTGTCTGTTACGGGGCAATACGGGCATTCAGCCGGAGATCGCCCACCGTTATGCGGAATTCCTGAATCAAAAAATACATCCCGTCGTTCCGGAGCGTGGTTCAGTCGGCGAAGGTGATATTTCAATCTTATCCCATATAGGACTCGCGATGATCGGCGAGGGGGATGTGTACTATCAGGGCCAGCGGATGAGTGCAGTTGAGGCCCACAAACGGGCGGGGCTTAAATTCGTGGAACTGGGCCCTAAGGACGGCTTGGCTATAGTAAGCTGCAACGCCTTCGGTATGGGGGAAGGGGCGCTTACCCTGATAGACCTTACCGATCTGGTGGATCAGGCGGACCTGATCTATGCCGTCTCCCTTGAAGGTCTCAATGGTAACACCTCCCCACTGGACCCGAAGATCCACGAAGCACGGCGGCTTCCGGGACAGACCCTAAGCGCCGCCCTGGTAAGCAGGTTTCTCAAGGGCAGTTACATCTACGAAGCCGATCCGGATAAATCCGTGCAGGACCCTATCAGCTTTAGGAGCGGCGCCTATGTTCACGGTTCCCTGAGGGACGCCCTGGAATATGTTACCAAGTTCGCGTTGATCCAGATGAACAGCACCGACGACAACCCCTGTCTGCTTCTTGATGAAAGAAGGATCATCTCATGCTCAAACTTTGAGTGTACCACCATCGCCGTAGGTTTTGAGATGCTGGGCATTACCCTAAGCCATGTCTCACGGATGTCCTGTTACCGGATGACCAAGCTTGGAACCCCCGCTTTTACGCGGCTTCCCCGGTTTTTGACTCCGGATGAAACCCATGTCCATGCCTTTGGGGCGCTTCAGAAAACCTACACCCTTTTAGATACGGAAATACGGCATCTTTCCAATCCGTCCACCGTTGATTATCAGGCAGTAGCCGGCGATATAGAGGATCACGCAAATAACTTACCCCATGTGGCCCAACGCATACGGCGGATAACCGACAACCTGAAGTACATCCTGGGCATGGAGATGATGCACGCCGCACAGGCGATTACCCTGCGAAAGCAGCAAAACCCAAAGCTTCGGCTTGGAGCGGCAACAGAGGCGGCCTATGAAGAGTATCGCCGCAGTGTGCCGTGGTATGACCGCGATAGGAACCTGTCGACGGACATAGAAGCATCCTACCAACTGGTAAAAAGCAGGCGTATGCTTGAGGCTGCTAAAAGTATTTGAAACATTGCCGGAATATAAAGTCCGGCTTTGAATAAAAATGGAGGTCAAAATGTCAAACAGAGAGAAACCAGAGGGATTAAAAAAAGCAATACGCTGGGAAGTGTTTATCCCTGCGTACATCGTAATCGGAGGGGCGGCGCTGCTTGGAATTTTCAACAAAGACGCCCTTACCCAGGGTTCCAATAAATTTTTCTTCTGGTCCCTGGATACCTTCGGATGGCTCTACCAGATAGCGGTCATGGCGAGCCTTGCCCTGGTGGCAATCGTTACCTGTTCTTCAAAGTTCGGTAAAATGAGGATCGGGGGCAAGGATGCCAAACCAAAGTACAAATTCTGGACTTGGTTTGCCATGGCCCTGACCGGCGGTATCGCAACGGGTATCGTTACCTGGGGGGTGAATGAGCCTCTTATCTACTTCGGCAATGTCTGGGGAGAATTGGACAAACTGGGTATAAAGGCTTTTTCGCCGGAAGCTGCGGTCTTTTCCATGGGCCGTAATTTCTACAACTGGACCTTTATTCCCTATGCGATCTATGCCATGAGTGGGCTCCTGGTTGCCTACGTCTACTACCACAAGAAAGAAAGCCTAACCGTTACCTCCACCTTGAAGCCCCTCTTCGGTTCTCGGGTGACAGCCAAGGGTTTTTCCGCCGTTATCGACACCCTGTCCATGTTGGCGCTGATCATCGGACTTATCACGGGGCTCACCATGTGCATCACCCTGGTAACTTCCGGGCTTAAGGGTGGATATGGTATACAGGAAAGCCTGCCCCTGTTTATTACCCTCGGCGTGGCAATCATGCTGATATTCACCTTTTCCTCCTACATCGGTATGGACAAGGGTCTCAAAACCCTCAGCAATCTGAACGCGTGGTTTTACTACGTCCTATTGCTCCTGTTGTTCCTCACCGGACCGACCTTGTACATTTTACGCATCGGTACCGCCGGTATGGCCGAATGGCTGAATAACTTTTTCCGGTGGGGCTTGGATCCTATAGATATAGGCGGCGAGGCGCTGACCCGATCCTGGACCCTCTTTGACTGGGCTTTCTGGGTAGGATACGCGCCGGTAACCGGTATCTTCCTGGCCATGCTCGCCTACGGTAGGACAGTTCGGGAGTACATGATAGTTAACTGGATTCTCCCCTCGGTTTTCGGTATCATCTGGTTTTCCATCTGGGGCGGCAGCGCCCTGGACATGCAGATATCCGGCAAAGCGGATTTGGTAGGAGCCATCAACAGCGGCGGCGCTATTATGGCCCTGTGGGAATTCCTCAAACATCTGCCCTTCGGCCTGGGAGTTATCGTTATTCCTGTTAATCTTTTTATCATCATTATTTCATTTATCACCAATGCCGACGCGACCCTGACCAACATCGGTTCGATGTGCGTCCGTGATGTGCCTATCGGAACCGAACCCCCCGCTAAGGTCAAGGCTGTCTGGGGTATTTCCGTGGGAATTGTGGCTATCATCATGGCAGCCTACGGAGGAGGAGTTCAGGGGGTTGATGGTGTAAAAGCTCTAGCGGCAGCGGCCGGATTTATCGTAATTTTCGTCTTTGTTTTACAAATCATATCGTTCATAAAGAGCTTTTTTATTGATAAATTTATAGAGTAATCATGGAGTAATTATGGACCAGCCCAATAAGCTTACCGGCGTATGCTTTGGTGATACGCTGACCATAGAAGATCTGATCTCCGTTGCCCGTTTCCGATCCCCCGTATCTTTTTCCGGCGCATACCGGGAGCGGGTAAATCAGAGCCGGGCTTTGGTAGAACAATTTGTGCGGGAAAACCGCCTGATCTACGGCGTTACCACCGGGGTTGGTGATAATGTAAAACGGGTAATCCCCGAAGATGAAGCCGCCATATACCAGGAAAAAATGGTTCTGACCCACTGTACCGCTGTGGGGGAACCACTGGATGAAGAAGGGGTGCGGGCCATCATGTTCATGATGCTCGCCAACCTGGGAACCGGGTATACCGGCATACGGCTTCAGGTACTGGAACTTCTGTCGGAGTTTTTAAACCGGGGGGTTTTCCCCTGGGCTCCTATCCACGGTTCAGTGGGATACCTGGGAGTAGAGGCCCATATTGCCCTGGTCCTGATGGGAAAGGGCAAGGCCTTTGTTAACGGAACTTTGACCGATGGGGCGGCGGCTTTAAAGGCTGCCGGCCTTGAACCGATTCGGCTGGGCTACAAGGAAGGTCTCTGCCTGATCAGCGGCGGGACCGCGGCTACCGCCCTGGCTGCCCTGGCTGAATACGGTTTGTTAAACGCCCTCGCTGCGGCGGACGCGGTTTCTGCGGTGACCGTTGAGGCCCTGGGGGGCAATATGGGGGCCTTTGATGAACGGGTAATGTCCGTCAAAAAACAAGCGGATCAATGGAAAACCGCGGATCATCTGCGGGGCCTTTTGGCGGACAGCGAGATTCTGAAAAAGCTTGGGGGGCAGAATTTGCAGGACGCCCTGTCCCTCCGTTGTATTCCCCAGGCCCATGGGGCGGCGCGTAAAACTATTCTGGACGCACGGACGGCAATTGAAAACGAAATAAATTCCTGCGACGATAACCCCATCATCCATCCATCGGGGGAAGCCCTGAGCGCCTGCAACGCCGACGCCGGCTTTGTCGGCATCGCATCGGACTCTCTGTGTATCGCCGCCTGCTATCTGGCAAAAATCGCCGAACGCCGTACCGACCGTATGGTCAACGAACTGGTCAGCGGTCTCCCGGCATTTCTATCCCCCGATCCCGGCGGAAACAGCGGCTATATGATTCTGCAGTATTCCTCCGCCGGTATTTTGGGTGAGATGCGGGTCCTGGCTCATCCCGCCTCAATAGACGCCATACCCACCTGTGCGCTGCAGGAAGATTACGTCAGCATGGGGTATAACGCGGCGTTAAAGGCCCGTGAAACAGCGGGGCTTCTGGAATATGTAATTGGCAACGAGCTGCTTGCCGCCGCCCAGGCCCTGGAATTAAAAGCCGGCGCCGGAGTTTCGCCCTCCCGGTTCGGACAGCGGATCCTAAAAGCCGTCCGGGAAAAGGCGCCGTTCATGACCGAGGATCATTATATTTCCCCTGACATGGAATGGTGCCGGGATCTGGTGTCTTCAGGACGGGTAAGGGAGATTGCGGAGGACCTTATCGGAACCATGGATTAGTAATTTCCTCGTCATAGAACAATACTATAAAAACCAACTGTTTTAAAAGGAGAATTTAATGACAGATAAGCAAAAAACAATAAGTCGTATGCCCAATGCGGTAGTATTACTACTGGGCTTGGTTATTCTTGTCGGGATTTTGTCGCTCTTCCTGCCAACGGGGCGTTATGAAAAGATCACCATTGATGGCAGACAGGTCGTGGACCCCAATAGTTTTCACATCGTCGATAAAACTCCGTTAAAGTTTCTTGAATTTTTCGATTCTGTTCATCAGGGTTTAGGCGCTGCCGGGCCGCTGATCTTCATGATCCTCATTATCGGAGGGGCCATACGGTTGTTTGAAAGTACCGGGGCCATCAGCGGAATCGTGGCTGCCTTTGCGCGCCGTTTTGGCAAGGAAAAAAGTTCCTGGGTACTTGTCCTGATTTTCACCTTTTTTGCCTGTTTAGGGGCTTTCCCGGGCATGCTGGAAGCGGCAATTCCCTTTGCGCCGCTCTGTATCTCGATAGCGCTGGCCCTCGGCTACGATGTCTTTGTAGGGATAGCGGTGCCTGTTGTCGGTATCACAATAGGCTGGACTGCCGGCCCAACAAACCCATGGACTGTCGGCATCGGACAGTCCATGGCCCAGCTTCCTATGTTTTCAGGTATCGGTTACCGCTTGGTGGTACTACTGGTTCTATGGGCGGCCTCTCTCGCTTATATCCTTTCCTATGCCGCCAGGATAAAAAAAGATCCCTCCCAGAGTCTTGCTGCAAATATTGATAACGTTTTTAACGAAACAAGGACGACATCGAAACCATCCCCTTCACTCTCACCCACAAAGTGGTGCTTCTAATATTTGTCGCTACCTTGGGAATGATAGTCTACGGGACCATAGTCTGGAAATGGGGTTTTCCCCAGATGTCGTCGATCTATATTCTGGGGGGCATAGCCGCGGGGATCGTCTGCCGTTACAGTCCTAACCATCTCGCAGACACCTTCATTGAGGGTGGCCGGGCGATATTCGGCGGGGTCATCGCAGTAGGACTGGCGCGGAGTATCTCGGTCATCATGGAAAAGGCGGGGGTGATCGATACTATCATCTATTATCTTTCATTGCCGCTCAAAAGTTTTTCCACCGCAGCATCCGCAACGGTTATGTTCGTTGTGCAAACGATAATCAACTTCTTCATTCCATCCGGAAGCGGACAGGCCATGGCAACATTACCAATCATGTTACCCCTTGCCGACATTCTGCATGTCAATAAACAGGTCGCCATCCTGGCTTTTCAGCTTGGGGATGGACTTTCGAACCTGTGTTATCCCACAGTGGCGGTGCTTATAGCCTATCTAACCTATACTAGGGTTCCGTTTTCCCGTTGGTTCCGTTTTATACTTCCCTACATGGTGATAGTTTGGATTCTCTCGGTGATTTTTACCGTTACCGGTGTATTAATTGGTTGGCAGTGAGCTTCTTCGGAGTAAGGCTTAGGACAGCATTTCCATTGGCATCCGCTCTATAAAAAATATGCTATAATAATAGAATTGATACATATCAATTCTATTATTATAGTAATTTGTATATTATCAATGTTATTTA
Source organism: Treponema primitia ZAS-1 (assembly GCF_000297095.1). NCBI lineage: Bacteria > Pseudomonadati > Spirochaetota > Spirochaetia > Treponematales > Treponemataceae > Treponema > Treponema primitia. Next base: position 57,642 of record NZ_AEEA01000056.1, read on the forward strand.
ATATATAGTATTTTATTGACTTATACTATATCATATTTTATACTTCATAATGGAATTGGCTCGGAAAAAATGAATCTTAGAGGGATATAAAATGTATAAAATTACCATCAGCGCATCTTCGCTCAAAATCTCTGAGCTGAAAATTGTACTGCAGGAACCCATTGAGGTGACCCTTAGTAAGGATATTGAGGAGGGTATTAAAAAAAGCGCCGGCGTTGTAAGCGATGTCATAAACTCCGGCAAGGTTGTTTATGGTATAAATACCGGTTTTGGCCATCTTGCCAACAAACGGATAGAAACGGACGACTTGGCTCTTTTACAAAAATCCCTGGTACTTTCCCATGCCGCAGGGGTTGGTGAACCTATCGAAGATGGTCTTACCCGGCTTATCATGCTGCTCAAAATAAAGGGGCTTTCCAGGGGGTATTCCGGCGTCAGGCTTGAGCTAGTACGCTGTCTTGCGGATATGCTTAACGCCGGGGTTTATCCGGTCATTCCGCGGAAAGGCTCCGTCGGAGCCTCCGGGGATCTTGCCCCCCTGGCGCACATGACCCTTGTACTCATGGGCGAAGGGTTTGCCCATTACAAAGGACAAACCCTCAGCGGGAAGGAAGCCCTGAAGGCCGCCGGTCTTTCCCCCATAGAGTTGGGCCCGAAAGAAGGACTTGCGCTCTTGAACGGAACCCAAGTTTCAACATCCTTTGCCTTAAAGGGCCTTTTCCTTGCGGAGGACCTTTTTGCCGCTGCTATCGCCTGCGGCTGTTTAACCATTGAAGGAGTTTCAGCCGCCCGTACAATCTTTGATGAACGGATACACCAGGTTCGCGGCCAACAGGGACAGATCGACGCCGCTGCCGCATACCGGCGCCTTCTTGGTCCCCGCAGCGAAATAGGGGATGACCATATCAACTGCGATCGTGTTCAGGATCCCTACTGTCTGCGCTGTCAGCCCCAGGTAATGGGCGCATGCCTTACACAGATCCGAAATGCGGCGGCGGTTCTTGAAATTGAAGCAAACGCCGCTTCCGATAATCCCCTGGTCTTTACCGACAACGGCGATGTTATTTCCGGGGGTAACTTCCACGCCGAACCGGTGGCAATGGCGGCGGATAATCTGGCACTGGCCTTTGCGGAGATCGGCGCCATTTCGGAACGCCGTATAGCGACATTGGTGGATCCCCATATGTCCCGGCTCCCGCCCTTCCTGGTTGAAAACGCCGGGGTTAACTCGGGTTTTATGATCGCCCACGTTACCGCGGCGGCCCTGGCAAGCCAGAACAAAACACTTTCTTTCCCCTCATGCGTTGACAGCCTGCCGACTTCCGCCAATCAGGAAGACCAGGTGTCCATGGCGCCCAATGCGGGGCGCAGACTCTGGGAGATGGCGGAAAACGTGAAGTATATTCTGGCCATAGAGTATTTAGCCGCCGTTCAGGGGATCGAGTTTAAGAAGGGATTAAAGACCACACCGGCCCTTGAAAAATATCATGAAGCACTGAGGAAGGTGGTCCCGAATTATGACAAGGATCGTTTTTTTGCACCGGATATAGAAACGGCGGCAAATTTAATTGACAAAGGAATATTTGCAGACGCAGTTGAAGGTGATCTGCTCCCCAGTTGGAAACAGTAAACAAATGGAAATTAAATTTGCAAAAATGAATCCGACAGAAAATATGACTATCCTGGTGGAAAGTCCTTTGCCCCGTGAAAAATACGGTGAGATTGCCGCCAAGCTTATGGCTTACGGTTCCCTGTTCGCTGAACAGGTGGGATACCTGGAAAAGCCAACACTGGAAGGCGCGCGAACCCGGCTCCATATGATGGGCGGTGAATTCTGTGGAAACGCCAGTATGTCAACCGCAGCGCTTATCGTCTTTGATGACGGACTTAGGGGCGGCGAAAAAGTAACGGTGCCCCTGGAGGTATCCGGTGCGGAGGGACTGCTTTACTGCGAGGTCTGTCCCTGCATTGATGAGGAAAAAACAGCCCTTGTATCCGTAGGTATGCCGCCGGTACTTGGCGTAGTAAAACGTATTTTTCAGTTTGAGGGATCCTCATTTGAAGCTCATGTAGTTCAGACCCAGGGCATTACCCACATTCTCCTGGACACGGAAGGTGGTGAACAAAAGGCTTTGCACAGTATTGCTGAAAGGGCTATCATAAAATGGAATGAGGAGCTGAAAGCGGATGCCCTTGGGATAATGCTTTTTGAAGCAAACGGGACCGATTACAGGATGGATCCCCTGGTATACGTTGGGGGATCAAAAAGCGTAACCTGGGAGCGGGGCTGCGGATCAGGCACGGCTGCCATGGGCGCCTATCTTGCCTGGAGAAGCAAATCGCCTGTCAGCGCAAACATAGATCAGGGAGGCGGCAGGATCACGGTCCAAGCGGACTATGGGAATAACGCTATCGGGAAAATTATTATCCGGGGAAAGGTTAAACTCGCCGCCAGGGGAATCGCATACTTGTAAAAAATTGTCATGGTCAATAATTTGTAATATAAATGAGGAGAACTATCATGGACGATTTCATGCAGATACGTTTGTTTAAAGAAGGAGACGCGCTTCCCCTTAAACCGGAGTTTGAAAAAAACATACGACGGGCGCCGTCCCGGGGTTTCAGGCTCAGCGAGGAGCAGACAAAAACCGCGTTGAAAAATGCCCTGCGTTATGTGCCATCGGAATATCACCGGGAGCTTATTCCGGAATTCCTGGAAGAACTGTATACCTATGGCAGAATCTATGCCTACCGGTTCAGACCCGCAGGCAGAATCTATGGAAAGCCCATTGATGAATACAAGGGCAAGTGTATCGAGGGCAAGGCCTTTCAGGTCATGATCGATAACAACCTTGATTTTGAAGTTGCCCTCTACCCCTATGAACTGGTAACCTACGGCGAGACCGGCAGTGTCTGTCACGATTGGCTGCAGTACCGGCTAATAAAAAAATATCTGGAAAACCTAACGGAAAACCAAACCCTGGTTGTCGCCTCCGGGCATCCGGCGGGGCTTTTTAAATCGCGGCCCGAAGCGCCGCGGGTAACGGTTACCAACGCGCTCATGATAGGCCTTTTCGATAACCAGGCAGATTGGGAAATAGCCGAGGAAATGGGGGTGGCAAATTACGGGCAGATGACCGCAGGGGGCTGGATGTACATAGGCCCCCAGGGCATAGTGCACGGAACCTACAACACCCTGCTCAACGCCGGCAGAAATGAACTGGGCATCCCCAAGGACAGCGATTTGCGGGGTCATCTTTTTGTCAGTTCCGGACTGGGCGGCATGAGCGGGGCCCAGCCCAAGGCTGCGGAGATTGCCGGAGCGGTGGGGATTGTAGCCGAGGTGGACGAGAGCCGCATTAAAACCCGGCTGGACCAGGGTTGGGTTTCCTATTCTTCGTCTAAGCTCCCGGATGTTTTTGCCAAGGCAGATGAATATTTAAAAAAGAAGGAACCCTATTCAATAGCTTACCATGGAAATATTGTTGATCTGCTCCAATACGTTGTTGATAGTAACATTAAAGTTGAACTCATGAGCGATCAAACATCCTGTCACGCGGCATACGATGGCGGTTACTGTCCTCAGGGGATGAGCTTTGCGGAAAGGACCGCCCTGCTTGCACAGAAGGACAAACGAAATCTATTTGTTGAAAGGGTTAACGCTTCATTGCGGAAGCATTATGAACTTATTAAAATCTGTGTCGAAAGGGGATCCTACTTTTTCGATTACGGGAATGCTTTCCTAAAGGCCGTGTACGATGCGGGGGTAAGGGAGGTGTCCAAAAACGGTATAGATGATAAGGATGGATTCACCTTCCCTTCCTATGTGGAAGACATCATGGGTCCCCTGCTCTTCGACTATGGGTACGGCCCCTTCCGTTGGGTATGTTTGAGCGGCAAAAGCGAGGATCTGCGTAAAACGGATCAGGCGGCCATGGACTGCATAGACCGGAACAGAAGATACCAGGACATGGACAACTACAACTGGATCAGGGACGCGGAAAAAAACAAAATGGTTGTGGGAACCCAGGCGCGTATCCTCTACCAGGACGCAGAGGGGAGAATAAAGATAGCTCTCAAATTTAACGAACTGGTGCGGAAGGGCGAAATAGGCCCGGTCATGCTGGGGCGGGATCACCACGATGTAAGCGGAACCGATTCCCCCTTCCGGGAAACTTCCAATATCAAAGACGGTTCCAATGTGATGGCCGATATGGCGGTACAGTGTTATGTGGGCAACGCCGCTAGGGGTATGAGTCTAGTGGCCCTGCACAACGGCGGAGGCACCGGCATAGGGAAGGCTATTAACGGCGGCTTCGGTCTGGTGCTGGACGGCAGCGCCCGTGTTGACGGCGTCATACAAAGCGCCATGCTCTGGGACGTGATGGGCGGCGTGGCCAGACGGAACTGGGCGCGTAACCCCCACTCCATTGAAACCGTTAAGGAGTATAATAGAAAATACGCCGGGGAGAGCCAGATCACCCTCCCCTACCTTGCGGATGAGGATCTGGTTGCGGAGACGGTCCACAAACACTTTACATGATGCGGATTCTACCTTACCGCCGGGTTTTTGTTTAATGGAACTCGCCGTCGTAGCCCCAGTTTTCGTATTCGCTGATGGTGAGGTATTGGCGGTCCGGTTTTATACCGTATTCGGCGGTGATAAACTCGAAGAGTTTTTTGGTGAAGGTTTTTTTGGCGTCCTCTTTGGTCTTAGTGTAGACACGGAGGTCGATGTAGACAGAGGGGGTTTCTGTTCCACCCATGTATACGGTGTCTGAGTCTTGGATGTGGACGATGAGGTCGGGTTCGGTTTTACCGGGGATGATGGTAATGAGGCGGCCGAGTTCGATTTTGAGTTTTTCTTTTTCTGCGCCGCTCAGTTTTTGTCCGATGGTTACTGAAATGAATGGCATCTTAGTTCTCCTTGGTGGTACTATAGCCTAAAAAAACAGCCTGAACAAGCCATTCCGGTATTGCCTCTTCTCCGTAACCTTTATTTTTTAAAGAGAATCGTGTATAATAAAGACATAATACATATTCAGGGGGTTTCGTAATGACCAGAGGATCGGTACTTCTGTGAAAAAAATTATCCTTATTCCTGACTCATTCAAGGGAACTATGGATTCTGCGGAAATTTGTTCAATCATGGAAAAGCAGATTCATAGGTATTATCCCGAAGCAGAGGTAGTGTCGATTCCCGTGGCGGACGGCGGAGAGGGCAGCGTAGATTCATACCTTGCGGCGGTGGGGGGACAGAGGATCTCCATCCCCGCAAAGGGTCCTTACATGGAAGATATACAGGGTTTCTACGGTCTTATTGACGGCGGGAAAACAGCGGTGATTGAAATGGCCGCCTGCGCCGGACTTCCCATGGTAGGGGATAAACTCAATCCGGGGAAAACTACTACCTTTGGGGTAGGACAATTGATAGCCGATGCCGCCGGGCGGGGTTGTAAAAAAATTATCGTTTGCCTGGGGGGAAGCGCCACCAATGACTTCGGCGCCGGCGCAGCGGCTGGCGCAGGGGTGCGCTTCTATGATCGCAGCGGTAAGGAATTTATTCCCCTGGGGAAGACCCTGGATCAGATAGGCCATATCGATACGAGCGGTTTACAGGCGGCTCTGGGCTCGATCGAATTTGTTACCATGTGTGATATTGATAATCCTCTTTACGGGTCGACAGGGGCAGCCCACGTATTTGGTCCGCAGAAGGGGGCCGATCCGGCTATGGTGGAATTTCTTGACAACCAGCTTCGAGCCGTGTCGGAAACGGTAAAGCGGGAATTGAAAACCGATGTGGCGGAACTGCCCGGCGCAGGCGCTGCGGGGGGCATGGGTGGCGGTATGGTTGCCTTCTTTGGTTCCCGTTTGCAGATGGGCATAGAGACTGTTTTGGATACGGTACATTTTGACCGGATACTACAGGGAGCGGATATGGTTTTTACCGGAGAAGGTAAAATAGATTTCCAAAGCCTCCGGGGGAAGGTGGTTATCGGCGTTGCCCGGCGGGCAAAAAAACAAAATGTTCCGGTCATTGCCATAGTCGGAGATATCGGGGACAACATTGAAGGGGCCTATGATGAAGGGGTCAGCGCGGTCTTCAGCATCAACCGGGTTGCTTTGCCCTATAAGGAACTGCGATCCCGAAGCAAAAACGACCTGGCCCTGACCATGGATAACCTACTGCGGTTTATTCGTATTACATAAGCAGGAAGCCATGACCAGCAAGGGGGGTGATAAAAATGTTTAAGAAACCATCAAATACCGTATCTGATTCAGCATCTCTGCTCTTATATCACGCAGCCCAGCTTGTAACACCTATTGGAAATACCTTAAAACATGGCAAGGAAATGGGTAAGCTGGAAATTATTCCCGATGCCGCCGTATATATCGAAGGGGATACCATCATGGAAGTGGGCCAAACAGATATGCTGCTGAAGAAATATCATCCTGGGAAAGACGGGATGGAAAGCATTGATCTGACCGGGAAAGCAATTATCCCGGGTTTTGTGGATTCCCATACCCATTTTGTTTTTGGCGGTTACCGGCCGGAAGAATTTATCATGCGGCTTTCCGGCGCACAGTACCTGGATATCATGAAGATGGGAGGAGGTATACAGAGTACGGTGGACGCCACCAAAAAAACTCCCGCAGAAACGCTATTCAACGACGGCTTTAAACGGCTTAACGATATGCTTTCCATGGGGGTTACCACCGTGGAAGGCAAAAGCGGGTACGGGCTTGACAGGGACTGCGAGCTGAAACAGCTTGAGGTTTTAAACCGCTTAAACCGGGAACATCCGGTGGATGTGGAAATAAGCTATATGGGCGCCCATGCAATTCCCCGGGACTATCCCGGAGGAAGCGGCGCTTATATTGATTTTATGGTGAAGGAAGTTTTGCCGCTTATTCAGGGAAAAAAGCTGGCCCGCTTTGTGGATATATTCTGCGAAGAGGGTGTCTTTACCCCCGAAGAATCCGAGCGCTACCTGTGTATATGCAAGGACTTGGGTTTTGATACAAAGATCCACGCCGATGAAATTATCCCCCTGGGGGGCGGAGAACTGGCGGCAAAAATCGGCTGCGCCAGTGCGGATCACCTGCTCGCCGTATCCGACAGGGGTATCCAAATGCTCGCCGACAGCGATACTGCGGCTACCCTTCTGCCCTGTACGGCCTTTTGCCTGAACAAGCCCTACGCGCCGGCGCGGAAGCTTATAGACTCAGGCTGTGCCGTGGCCCTGGCAAGCGACTATAACCCCGGCAGCTGTTTTACGAATTCTATACCCCTTATTTTTTCCCTGGGAGTTATCCATATGGGTATGACCATAGAAGAGGCTATCTGTTCTCTAACCCTAAACGGTGCGGGGGCCTTAAAAAAAGCCGATTCCATTGGCAGCATAGAACCGGGGAAGAAGGCGGATATAACAGTACTGGCATACCCTGATTACCGTTTTCTGGTATATCATTCGGCAAAAAATATAGTCAGCCAGGTCATTAAAAACGGAAAGGTTTGTTATAGGGTATCATAAAGTACCCTGCTCATACCCGTTTCCCGGTTTCACCGCCGTAGACAGTCGGTATTTCCTTTTCTCTTGACAGACTAATCATATTAGTTATATATTATTTATATTAGTCTATAAAGGAACCATGGTGGGACAAAAACGAGGATTGGATGACGGGGTGATTCTTTCAGCGGCGGTAACTCTTGCCGAATCCCAGGGCTTTGAAAGCCTGAACCTGCAAAATCTGGCCACAGCCCTGGGGGTAAAGCCGCCGTCCCTCTATAACCACATCAGCGGCCTGGAAGATTTGCGGGTACGCCTGGCCCAATTTGCCCTGGAGTCCATGGAGAAGAGCGTCCGGAACAGGGTTGTGGGCCGTTCCCGGGAACAGGCGATTAGGGAAATTGCAGCGGCCTATTGGGGTTTTGCGAAAAAACACCCCGAACTGTATAAGGCCTTTTCTATTATTCCCCGGTCGGAAAATGCGGAACTCAAGGAAACAGCCCATTCCCTGCAAAACACATTAATCAGGATTCTGGAACCCTACAAATTGAAGGGCCATGATGAAATACACTTTATCCGTTTTATACGGAGCAGTCTGCATGGATTTGTCTCCCTTGAAGCGATGGGGTTCTTTCACCAAGGCTGTGGGGTACATAAAGAGGCAAGTTTTAACGAAATGGTAGATATGCTTATTGTTATGCTGAAAAACTACCAAAAAAAGAGAGTGCGCATATGAACATAACTGAGGGTGTTTATTCGCTGGACTGTGCGGGGTACGGTCATGTATTTTACCTTGAGGATGAACAGGCCCTTATTGATACCGGTTTGCCGAACAAGGGGAACCGTATTTTGCAGGAATTGTCCTGCCTCGGTATAAAACCGGAGGACATTAGACGGATCCTCTTAACCCACCACGATGTGGATCACGCCGGGAATGTCCGCTTCCTTGAAGAAAAGACCGGGGCCGAAGTTTTTATCGGCAAGGAAGATTTACCCTATCTTATGAACCAAGCGGCAAGGCCGGGAATAAAAAAGTACCTACAAAAATTTTTACATGTAGTCCCTCCGAAATACTGCAAACCACTTGAGGCGCCGGGGAATTCCGTTGCGATACAGATGTACCATACGCCCGGACACACTCCCGGGCATCATGTTTTTCTTTATGGGGGTGTACTTTTTGCAGGGGATCTTTTCAGGATTGAAGGAACGCATATAAAGAAAATACCTTCAAGAATGAACTGGAATGGGGAGCTGTTAGCGAATTCTATTTCGTTGTTAAAGAAAATTCCTTTTACCCTTGTGTGTCCTTCCCATGGAAACCCCATGACGAGAGAAAAATTACTGCCGCTTATTGAACAATTATGGGGGAACCAATCATGAATGCACTGCAAATTTTTAAACACGGTTTAAAGTTGAGCCTGCGTAAACCGGGCAGCATTTTCGCAACAATACTGATACTTATCGTTCCGGTAATGTATCCATTATTTTGGTTACAGGCATTCTGGAATCCCTATGAAAACATCGGTAATTTACCCGTTGCGTTCGTCAACGAGGATTTCGGCGCATACGGCGCGGGTCTTGAACAACATTTGCGCGGTTCGACTGATGTTAAGTGGTCTTTCCCTGGTAGAAAAGCCGCCGACAGCGGGCTGAAGGAGCGGTTTGTTGACCCTGGCCGCGCTTGCGGTGTCGGCGTTGACTAGTATAGCCATGGTATCAACGCTTATCAGTATATTTGGAATGTTCGGGCAAATGCTGTCGATGTTTCTGTTGATATTCCAACTTACGGCGAGCGGAGGCACTTTCCCGACGGAGCTCACCCAAGGCGGATTGTTTATGGCGCTTCACCCGTTTGTACCCTTCACGTATTCGCTGAATGCGCTGCGCGAAACAATTTCCAGTGTTCCGCTGGACGGAAATGTATTGATACAATCCCTCGCCGTACAGATCGCGGTTTTAATCGGCGCATTGATTGTCTGCGCGGTGGTTGAAACATTTCGCGGCAGAAAACATACAAAATTATTCGGGAGAGAGATGATCCTGCTTCCGGAGAATAACTGATTTATGGAACAAATAATGAAGGATGATCAACAGAACGAGAAATTCATTAAAATGACCACCGCGCCAATCGGCCCTCTTATCACCGGGCTTGCCATTCCGTCGGCAATAATCATGCTTATCAGCGCATTGTACAATATGGCGGATACCTTTTTTGTAAGCTTCCTGGGAACCAGCGCCACCGCGGCGGTAGGCGTAGCTTTCCCCCTCATGGCGGTGATACAGGCGGTGGGTTTTTTCTTCGGCCACGGATCGGGTAATTATATTGCCCGGGAGCTGGGGGCGCAGCACCATACCAACGCCTCAAAAATGGCGGCTACAGGCTTTTTTTCAGCCCTTATCGCCGGTGTATTACTTGCGGTTTTCGGTATCCTGTTTTTGGATCCCCTGGTCCGCCTGCTTGGCGCCACGGATACTATTCTTCCCTTTGCACGGGACTACATCCGTTTCATTTTTATGGGCGCCCCTTTTATGATGTGTTCCCTGATGCAAAATAACCTGCTCCGTTATCAGGGGAGTTCTTTTCACGGTATGATCGGCATGGTGGGCGGGGCGCTTATCAATATCGCCCTTGATCCACTGTTCATTTTTGTTTTTCATTGGGGAACCGGTGGCGCGGGTTTTGCTACCATGATCAGTCAGTTTATCAGTTTTTGTCTGCTCTTTATGGCTTCGGGTAAAAAAGATAATGTGCGCATTAGGTTTAAATACTTTTCCCCGTGTTTGGCAAATTACCGGGAAATGGTGCGGGGCGGTCTGCCTTCCCTGGCGCGGCAGGGAATAGCCAGCGTTGCCGGTATCTGCATGAATAACCTTGCAGGCCCCTTCGGGGATGAGGTCATTGCGGCAATTACCATAGTACAACGTGTTTTTATGATGGCAGCATCACTGGTTGCCGGTATAGGACAGGGATTTCAGCCGGTGTGCGGTTTTAATTACGGAGCAAAACTATTCGCCCGGGTAAAACAGGGGTTCAGGTTTTCGCTGATTGCCATGAACATCTTCCTAGTCCCCCTGGGTGTTTTGGGTTTTATCTTTGCCCCGCAGATTATTGCGCTGTTCAGGCCGGACGATACTCTGCTTATAGAAATCGGAACAAGGGCATTCAGGTATCAGTGTTACACTATTCCCCTGCTCGGCTGGATAACCATCAATAGTATGATGATGCAGACCATGGGTAAGGCCTTCGAAGCAAGCCTTTTGGCCGTAGCCCGCCAGGGGCTGTTTCTGCTGCCCCTGCTGTTTCTGCTCACTCCGCTCCTGGGATTTACCGGCATTTTGGTCAGCCAACCAGCTGCGGATCTTGGCACATTTATCCTATCAATTCCACTTTCGATACGCGTTTTCCGGGAAATGAAGGAAAGCGAAAAAAGGGAATAGTCAGGTACCCTGACGCGTCTGGCCATAGTACCAAGGACATCAAACAGGACGAGGAACCGCCCACTTGGCAGAAACTTCTCTGGGGTCTTTCTATCGGTATTATCTCCCGCTTCTGCTTCACTGTACGTTTCCGATGTCTACCGGGAACGGGTGAATCAGATCCGGGCTATGGAAAAAATATTCATTTATAACTATGCAGGCCTGGTAAAAGATAATTTACCCCAAATAGAGTAAAAATCGTACAGAGAAAACCTATTACCGCAACAAGGGAAATCAGCTTCCCTTTCTTTTTAAAAATTAAACGCAAGTGCAGATAAAAAGTATACACCAGCCAGGTAATAAGAGCCCAGGTTTCTTTTGGGTCCCAGCCCCACCATCTCCCCCAGGCTTTCTGCGCCCAGATGGAACCAAAAATGAGAGCCCCGGCGGTAAAAACAGGATAGCCCACCAATATAGCAGTATAGGTAATTCTATCATATTTCAGGCGCCTTTCCTCTGTTTTGACAAAAAGAGAAACCAAAGCTGCGGCAAAGGATACCACAAAAAAGGATTCACCGATAAAAGCGAAAGAAACATGGAGCAGCAGCCAGGAGGAACGCAGACTGGGAACCGGTAACAGGGCTTCTTTACCGGTCAAGGGGGAACTGGCAACTGCAAGAAAAACCAGGGCAATAAAAATAGAAATAAAACTGATTGTTTTACTTTGAGGAATGCGGCGCTGGGTTTTATAGACAAAAGAAATTATACAAATTACCGCAGCATAAAATATCAGGGATTCAAAGGTTCCGGTAAGGGCTATAAATTGTATTTGTATACTCCGGACTATGGATACTGCCATAAGCAGTACTGCGGCTAGAAGTGTCATCCACTGGCTTATGGGTTCATCAGCTTTTCTGAATAAAAATATAATCTGAATAATAACAGCGAAGCTTAAAACAATACAGGCGGTAGTAGAAATAATAGTCATAATTTTTGTCTCCTTAGTTTAATTAACAATGTAATAACAATCCCTGTTCCAACAATAAGTAATGAAATCACAACCATAACATAGCCGGGGTCCCATACTGCCCTAAGAACCGTATATTCATCACCGGCATTAAGGCCGTCAGCATAAATACCGTAGGAATACTGGTACAAAGAAAATCCCCCAATTTTAAGGGGATGATTTACTTCAAGGGGATACGATTTTAGTTCCATTACATTATCTTGGAATACCGAAAGATAACTTTTCCATGCCAGGGGTCTTGCGTTTTTATCTTCGATATATTCAAGATCATCGAGAACAATAATAGTGCCGTTTGGCAGCATAGCCGATTGTCCCCGGGACAGGGTGATTGATCCGTCCACGCGGTTAAGGGCGCTTAAAAATGCGGCGATGATAAACAGGAGGAGTCCGCCGTGAAGTATGTCGGGACCGAAATTCGGGCTTCTCTTTTTTAGTTCCCCGGTAAAACGGAAAATAGTACAGCTAAGCAGGTTGATGAAGAACAGGCCTACGGGGACAAGAAAAGCCGGGGTATTGAAAAAACGTGATCGGGGTATAAATGTCGAAATAGCCGCAGCAATGATAAAATAGGCAATTAATACCGCCGTAAGCTTAAGCGATCTGAATAGCGAAAAAAACTTTTTCAGCATGTTAAAGGATGTAGCTTCGCAGCTTATCAAGAACCTCATCGAGATCCAGAGGTTTCCCCACATGACCATTCATCCCTGCGGCAAGGCAGTTCTCTATATCTTCCCGGAATACATTCGCCGTCATGGCAACTATGGGGATGGTTTTAGCATTAGGGGCGTCAAGGGCGCGAATCCGCCGGGTCGCCTCGAAGCCATCCATTTCCGGCATCTGTACATCCATAAAAATCATATCGAAACTAAGGGGCGCTTCACTGAATAGACGCACCGCTTCTGCCCCGTTCCCGGCGGTGATAATTTCCAATTCCGTGGGCTCAAGCAATGCGCGTACTATTTCCTGGTTAATTTCCACGTCCTCCGCCAAGAGGAGACGGCGTCCCGCGAAGGATACGGCTTCATTGGTCTTTGTTTCCCCCTGGGAGACGGTTACGCCAAGGCAGTCGTTGATGAGGTCCGCAATGGGAGAGGGGAACAGGGGCTTTGGCAGGAATTTATCCACCCCCGCAGTTTTCGCTTCTTCCTGAATAGCATCCCATTCGGTGGAAGAAATCATTATTATTACGGACTTATTCTGTTTCAGTTCCTTGATTCGCCGGGATAATTCAATGCCGTTCATGCCCGGGGGCATCTTCCAGTCGATAAAATAAATGTCGTAAACACCGTTTACATCGATCATGCCCAGCGCTTCTTCCGCACTGGAGGCAACATCGCAGACGAAATTAAAACGCTCGGCAAGATCAGAAAAATAATCCCGGATTTCCGGCGCATCGTCCACCGCCAGGACCCGTATATTATCCCAATTCCTTCCCGGGCCAAGGAGATCCCGGTGTCCGGCTTTACCGGGGCGCGCTTTTATGGTAAAGATAAATGATGCGCCCTTGCCAAGCTCCGACTCTATCCAAATACTGCCGCCCATCATTTCGACGATCCGCTTTGAGATGGCGAGACCCAGGCCGGTACCGCCGAATTTCCGGGAGGTACTGCTTTCCGCTTGCTGGAAGGCGGTAAAAAGTTTTTTCTGCTGTTCCGGGCTTATGCCAATGCCGCTGTCCTTCACCTCAATCTGCAGGGTATATTCACCTTCAGATTCGCCAACCAGCTTAGTAGTCAGAGAAACGACGCCGCCTTCGGGGGTAAATTTTACGGCGTTACTCAACAGATTGGTGATGACCTGGGTCAGCCGCTGATCGTCTCCTATCAACACCGGGGGAATATCCTTATCAATATAAACTGAAAAAATTTGATGTTTTTCCTCTACCCGGAAGTTTATAACATTGGAAACCTTTTGCAGCATCCTTTCAAAATTGAATTCCTCATAGGACAGCTCCAGTTTGTTGGCCTCAATTTTTGACATATCCAATATTTCGTTAATGATCCCTAACAGGTGTTTTGAAGCATCTTCTATTTTGCTAAAGGCATAGTCCTTACGCTCCGTATCGGCTGTTTTTTCCCCTATGGTGGTCATGCCGATGATGGCGTTCATGGGGGTGCGGATTTCATGGCTCATGTTGGAGAGGAATTCACTCTTCGCCATGTTGGCGCGTTCCGCAGCCTTTTGACTAATCTGCAGTTCCTTTGTGCGCTCCTCTACCCGTACTTCAAGCTCCGCCGCCAGGGTACGCAGCTGAACCTCCGCTGAGTCCTGTTCGCGTATGTGCAAAATAATCCGCTTGCCAAGCAAAAGCAGAACCACCAGGCCGAAAAACCAGAGCGCGCCATGGGAGATACTCAGAAACGTTACGGTTACGCCGGCGGATTTTAAAAAGGGAGCCATCGGCACATTTACGCTGATACCTCCGCGCTGCTCCCCCGCCGTATACCCCTGAAACGCGTGACAGGAAAGGCAGCTTTCTTCGGTAACAAGGGGCCCGATAAAACGCAAATACTCCTTACCGTCCTGAATAACTTCGCCGGTTACTTCCTTTTTTCCGGGATTGTTCTCAAGCTCGTACAGCGCTTCACTTTCCCATGTATCCGGCTCATTCCCCGGACGTATGGGGTTGTTACTGGTTATATGGCCGGTAACGCCGGAAGCAAGCTCTCCCAGTTCATGTACCAGCCGGGTCATATACGCAGGATTGATTTTGGTCATGGGAACGTCATTTGGTCCGATTATATCCCTGGTTTTATCATTGGCCAGATAGGGGTTTGGAGGAAGAGAATCGCCGACCTTGCCATAGACACCGCCGAGACCGGAAACCCAGCGCCGGTACACAATGTCCTTTTCAAAGGCGGTCCGGGCCTGGATCAACGCAAACGCCCTGGCATGTTCATAGGTTTGGCTGATATTAAGCCACAGCGAGGCGGACACAATAAGCGTCCAGAATACAATTATGGCGGCAATATAAATGGGAACTGCTTTACCTGCGGCTTTTGAACTTAGGTTGGTTCCTATTGCCATATAAAATAGTATATACCAACTATATGTCCCTTGCAACTGCCGCAAATTGGCCGGCCACCTTGGAAAATATATCGATAAGCACCGGATCAAAATGACTTCCCCTGCCTTCCTCAATTATCTTCCGCGCTTCTTCGGTGCTGAAGGGCTTCTTGTACGGGCGGACCGAAATCAATGCATCATACACATCGGCAATCGCCATCAAGCGTCCCTCCAGCGGAATATCTTTCCCGCCTATGCCGGAGGGATATCCCGTACCATCCCATTTTTCGTGATGGGTTCCGGCGATTCGCCTGGCGTGACGCAGGAAAGCGTGCTCATTCGTATTCTTTTCTATCCTTTTTATGGCGTCCACACCGATTGTGGTATGGGTTTTCATAATTTCAAATTCCTCCGAAGTGAGCTTACCAGGTTTATTCAGTACCAAGTCGCTTATAGCAATTTTACCCACATCGTGAAGCTGTGCAGAGGGCAGCAGGTAATCCATATCCCATGAAGATACCTCGTCTGCGTAAATATTTTCTTCAATCAGTTTATCCAGCAGGATCTTCAAATATTTTTGTGTGCGGGAAACATGCCCTCCCGTTACATCGTCACGAAACTCAACAAGGTCGGCCACCGTATTGAGTACCGCATTTTGCAGATTGAATATCTGCGCAGTTTTTTGGCGTACCATTTCTTCCAAGCCGGCGCTGAATTCTATGAGCTGCTTTTTCCGTGTTTCCGCAAGAAGATGGTTCTCAATACGCTTAAGCAGTAGCGGTGCTGAAAACGGTTTTGTTACATAATCAATCGCACCGAGGCTCAGACCCTCCAACTCGCTCCCTTCGTCTGTTTTGGAGGTAAGGAATATAACGGGGATTTCAACCCACCGGGGTTTATTTTTTAAATGCTTAATTGCTTCATAACCGTTTATATCCGGCATTTCAATATCCAGTAAAATCAAATCGGGGGTAATATTTTCCAGCAGGTCAAATAAAATATCTACCGAAGGAACCGGGTAAACCTTATATTGTTCCTTAAGCATCTCCTTGCCGGTAGTAAGATTGGTCATGTTATCATCAACAAAAAATATTTTTTTGCGCTCATTTTCCATAAGAAATCTCCTATTTAATAATTACAATTTGTCATTCCTATGACAAACGTTCTATAATCTGTTTGAACCCAGTTACGCTTACCTGTTCTTTTAACCATTCTACCAGCAGGCTTCCTTCGGCGGAAGTGTATTCATAAGTTTCCAGCTCCTTCAAGGCCCTGTCAACCTCGTCAATGTCAAAGCGTTTGCAGGCTTCCAACAAAGCTGTCAGAACATCCGCGTCCGGCTCTGGTTTTTTAGGCCTGGGGTTTTTGTCCGCAATATTTTGCAACAGGGAAGACAAATTACCGATCAAAATTTGTACGGTTTCAATAAAGCCATCGTTTTTTGCGTCAACCAGATCAAAGTCACCTGCTTTTGCGGCAAGCTCCAAAGCCTCTGCCTCCGCCCCAACCGGTTCGGCTCCGATACTGCGGCTGCTGCTTTTTATTCCATGCACAACAATTGCGTAGTTTTTCAGATTTTTCGAACTACAGTTACGCAGCTGATCGAGCAGAGGAGGCGTATTCCGCGTATAGGATTTGAGTACATCCAAATACGTTTCCTTATCGTCACCAAAACGCTTAAGCCCATCTTTAAAGTCAAGCCCATTGATGCTTCTGTCAAAATTGATTCCTTTGTCATTATCGCTGCGTCTGTCCGATCCACCCGGATACGTTTCCTGGAGCTTTTTCTCCAACTCCTTATCACGGACCCAGTGGCTGATAATAACATCCATACGCATAATATCGATGGGCTTAGAGAGAAATGCCTGGAAGCCGTTTTGCAGAAACATATCTTCGTTGCCAACAATAGCGTTTGCGGTAAGGGCAATGATCGGAACGGTTTTTGCATATTCTGTTCCGATTTCTTCGCGTATGATGCGCGTTGCCTCAATGCCGTCCATTCCGGGCATCATGTGATCCATAAAGATAGCGTTGTATGTAACATTGGCGTTACGGATCAGTTCAATAGCCTCCGGGCCGCTGGATGCACAGTCTATCTGCATCCCATAGGGTTTCATCATGCCCCGGGCGACATCCAGATTTGTCGGCACATCATCTACGACCAGTACCTTGGCATAGGGGATATACGCACGTACCAGCTTTGAACTTCGGTCACGCTTATTATCGGAATAGCAGAAGTTTCTGAGATTTTCGGCAACCTTCGCGCCAATCGGGACAGCGGCGTTTACCCTACCCTGCCGTATACGTACCGTAAATGTGCTGCCCTTTCCATACTCGCTGTTTACCGTAATAGTACCATCCATCATCTCCACCATACTTTTACAGATGGAAAGTCCCAAACCGGTTCCCTCAATTTTACGGTTACTTTTTGTATCCACCTGATTGTATTCAGAAAAGAGTTTTTCCATATCCTCTGGGCGAATACCAACACCGGTATCCCTAATACTGGAAACCAGCCATATATTATCACCGTCCTGTTCGCAGGAGATGCTCCAGTCAACGCTGCCCTCGCTTGTGTATTTGAAGGCGTTGCTTAAAAGGTTATTGAAAATCTGCTTGATACGCAGCTCATCCCCCACAAGCAAACCCGGTATAGTTTCATCAATATCCGTATTGAAGGTGATTGGTTTGGAACCAATGCGCACAATGTTCAAGGTGATAGTATCGTTGATAAGACTTGGTGTATCGTATTCGACCGGGATAAGTTCAAACTTTCCGGATTCAATTTTTGATATATCCAGAATATCATTGATGAGGCTGAGCAGCGTAACCCCCGAATTATATACCTTTTCCAGATTTTCCCGTGCGTTTCCAACCACATCTCCGGAATCAAGGGTCAGCTCGGACAGGCCGATGATAGCGTTGAGGGGGGTACGCATTTCGTGGCTCATATTTGCTAGAAAATCGGACTTTGCTTCCGCGCTTGCAATTGCAAGCTCACGCGCCTGAACGATATCGTGGGTCATTTCATTGCGCAGTATAGTGTTGGCGATCAATAAGCCGCCGGAGCGCAGCAAACTTTCATCATCACTGGTAAATATACGTTCCTTGTGGCAGTCATCAAATGCCACAAATCCCCAAAAGCGTTCCTGGAAATGTACGGGAATAACCAGAATGGAGACAATCCCCTGGGGGGAGAGCTGCGCCTGCTCCGCCGGTGAAAGGGTACGGGCGAGCCCGTTTATACTCTGCCCGGCGGAGAGCTTTTCCTCCCATCCGGGAATAGTTTTGCTATAGGAGACATTCATAGTAATAGGTTTACCCGACTGCGGATCCGCTCCTCCCGACCACTCATATATTTGCGAGCAATACAATTCTCCGTTTTCCGTATGGTTTTGCCAAATGCGCATTCGGTCAACACCGGCGCACCGCGCTATCATATCCATACCATTCCACATGTCGTTCTCAAAATTATTCGTTTCCGCCTGAAGCAGCATCACTGCGGTCTCGTTGATCGTATACAGGAGCTTCTCCTGGGATTCAAGGGTCGTTACCAGTTCGTTTATTGTCTTATACGGCTTTTCAATTGTAAGGGAAGCGGCAAAGGCGGCTATGACACTCAGCAGCAGACACACTACCCCCACAAGCAGCAGTCCGCTGCGGACAGCCTGGAGCGGACTTTCCACGAGCGGCGCAGCCACGCCTAAGGACCAACCGACCCTTGAGCCCGTAATCGGCCTGTAGACACAGAACTGCTCTGCACCGTAAATTGAATACCGTTCCAATCCGGACTTCCCCTCAGTCATATGGCCGGTAACATCGGCAGTTTCTTGAAACTGACTGTCTGTCTTTGCTAGTTCGATAAAATTATTTCGCCCTGTCACAAAGTCTTTGGCCACATTGGCTATTACGGTTCCCTCAGAGTCCAGTATAAAGATGTTACCGGTATTCCATATGGCAAATTCGGAAAGAATATCGCTGAAAAACAGACCGGACACGGTCGCGGACAGAACACGAGCGCCCACCGGTATGCAGACATGCAGCACAAACTCTCCGCTCGGGTCGTTTCTGGTCGTTGAGATGACCATTTCCCCATTGAAGGCGCTTTTTATATATTCGCTGTTGATTAAATCTTCAGGCGTCGGCGCTGTTCCCCATTGAGCCACAATACCGTCATGGTCAAAAATTGTCAGTGCCATAAAGTTATCGTAGGCGGTGATCTGATCCGCCAAAATACGTTCAAGCTCCTCATCCGGAGCGTTGATAAGATTCCGCCCCACTACGACGGCATCCGCTTTTAGCCGGTTTATTTCGGTGGTGATAAGCCTGTCCGCAATCTCCGTTATGGAAATCATATCGCTTTCAATGGTTTTTTCGAGATGTCCCGAGACAAAGAACAGGCCGGTCCCAATACCAAATATAATGATTATGACCGCTATCATCATGATAATCGCGAAAACCTTTGTACGGATTGACATTACCTACCTCCTATCTTGCGCGGCGGCTGCCACGGTTGGAAAGCCTTTAATGAACACCTCCAATAGTATACAACCCTTTGCGCATTTTTGAAAACTACTGCGGGAAGAAAGATATATTTCAAACGCATTTCTAGTGTCGTTTCTAGTATTTTTTGCCAGAAATAACACTAGAAATGGCTGTTTTGAGAGAGTTGAAGATTCAAACATGCAAATTATGCTATTTTTGGGGTAAAGCCCTATTTCCCCAAATAAAATGATACCGGCATAAACCGTTCCAACTTATCCCATTCCAGCGTTGTAATATCGGTCTGTTTTTTCAATGCATCAAAGGCCGTGTTCAGCGCCTGCATTTCCGGGATGGCGCTCATGGCGTGATCGCTTGCTATCAGCTTGCCAAGCGGTGTTTTACAAAGCAGTTTGAGCAGCAGATACCCCCTGCGGCTGCCGGAACGAAACCACCCATCTTCGCTCTCAAGGGCAACAGGGATACCCAGGGCATTTAGAACCGCGTAGCCTTCACTCATCGCATCGAGTAGTTGGTGCAAAAGGGTTCCATCCGCCTTTTTCAGATTTCCGCCCGTTGCATAGCAGGCATAACCGATTGGCAAAATAATGGCGAGATGGCTCTTCAGCCAGCCATCAATCTTTTCGATAAAGTCCAGTTTACAGGGAACTCCTTTAAAAGCTTTTCGTATAGCCTTATATGCCGTAGTATCACCGCTAATACTTCCAAGGGTTATTTTCGCTCCGAAATGCAGGCTCACGACCGTACCGTTTTCGCGCCGTCCTGCGGCCGCCAGAAATCCGAACAGGATGTTTTTAGGCGTACCGCCTGACAGCACAGTATATGTTTCTGCAGCAGTAGGGTTATTGCCAATAAGGACTACAATGTTGCTTTGATTTTCTGCGAGCATAGGGAGGATTGCGGAGAGGTGAATGTACTGCATTACCACAAAAATGATATCATAAATGTCTTCCGGTGGAAGTGTTTCGATTGTTTTGATTTTTTCTATTGTTATTTTTCTCTGAATATAGTGGCGGATGACAAGGCCCTGTTCGTCGATCCCACGTTTACGCATTCCCCGTGCAAGCAGGGTAACATCGTTGTTACCCCGAAGAAGCAAATGGGCAAGCAGACTTCCCAATACACCGGCGCCGTATACCAATAGCCTCATTTTTTTACTTCACCCCCTATTTTATGTTAGCCTAAACTTACATCAATAATTTACCGTAAGTTATATACCGTTGTCCAGTACTTTACAAAAGTTTCCGGTTCGTATATGTTAGTTTAACATAATATAGTTATATAGATATAACTATATAGAATCCAAGGAGGAATGATCATGAATAATTGGTGGAAGTACGGCCTGGTCTTTGTGGGCGGAGCGGTAGTCGGAGCGCTGGTATACAAAAACAGCAAGGAAATTCGGAATTTGTGTACCAAGGCCGTGGGCGGTATTATGGATTTGAAGGATAAGGCCATGGAAACCGCGGAAATCATGAAAGAAGGCGCCGAGGATCTTCTTGCCGAAGCGGAGGCCCAGCGCAAGGCGGCCGGAACCGAAGGGGCCAAGGCATAAGCGGTGCAAGTTGCGCTTGTACATTCCCTCCCCGGACGGGTCCGGTTTCGTGCCAACCCGGATACGCTAAAGCTTTGTTCCAGCAGCGGATTGGCTGGTATTAGCCGGAATATCGCGGATATCCCCGGGGTACGGAGCGTCGCCTTTAACCCCAGGACGGGGAGCATACTGCTGTATTACGATTCTGCCCTGCTTGATAAGGCGGGAATTTTTGGGATTTTGCTGCACATTGACATGGTTTCCTTAATCCCGGTAGCGGCGCCTGCGGAAAAAAAAGAAAGTCCCGGCTGGTCCTATATAGGCTATCAACTTTTCCGCTTCCTCCGTCCTCCGGCGCTCAAGCCCCTCTTTACGATTGTGGGCGCCCTGTCCTTCATTTTTATGGGACTGCGTTCCCTGTATAAATTGAAAATGGATATCCCCCTTCTTGACGGATCGGTAATTTTACTTTCACTGCTGTGGAAGGACTATAAGACCGCATCAACCTTGATGATGCTTCTTAAAACCGGTCAGTACCTTGAAGATTGGGCCAGGGCGCGTTCCCGGGAAAACCTTGCCATAGGAATTTCCCTGAATGTGGGCTTGGTATGGATACGTCATGACGGCCGGGACGAGCAGATTCCCTACTCCCTGCTTGAAAAGGGCGACCTGGTGGTGCTCCGGGCGGGGTCCCTAATCCCCGTGGACGGGAGGGTTGTCGAAGGCAGCGCCATGGTAAATGAAAGTTCCATGACCGGCGAGCCCCTAGCCTCTTCCCGGACCATAGGCGCCACGGTTCACGCCGGAACGGTTATTGAGGAAGGGGAACTGGTGGTCGAACTTGTTCGAAAAGGGGAAGATACCCGCTTCCAAAAAATTGTACAGCTTATAGAGGAATCGGAGGCAGTCAAGGCTAAAATAGAAAGCAAGGTCAATGAGCTTGCAAATAAAGCGGTACCCTTTAGCTTTATTGCCGCCGCATTTGCCGCACTCCTCAAGGGCAATCTTAAAAAAGCTCAGACCATACTTTCTATAGATTATTCCTGCGCCATTAAACTTTCTACACCCTTAGTATTTCTTTCCGCCATGCGTGAAGGTCTGCAGAATGGCGTGTTTTTTAAGGGCAGCGCCCCCATGGAGGCCTTTGCCGGGGTGGACACCATTGTGTTTGACAAAACCGGAACCCTCACCAAAGCTGCTCCCGTCCTTCTGCGGATCATTCCCTATAACGGTTACGAAAGCGCAGATGTTCTGCGGATCGCCGCATGCCTGGAGGAACATTTTCCCCACCCGATGGCAAAGGCTGTGGTAAAGCGTGCATTGGAAGAAGGGGTGGAGCATCGGGAAAAGCACAGCACGGTTAAGTACATCGCCGCCCATGGTATAGCCACCGAATATGAGGGAAAGCATACGGTAATCGGCTCCCGGCATTTTATCAGCGACGATGAGGGAATTGATATTTCCATCGCCTCAGACGATGAAGCCGCCGCCATCGCTGAAGGGAGATCCGTTCTGTACCTTGCCCGGGAAGGTAAAATGGCAGGGCTTCTGGTTATCGACGATCCCCTGCGGGAGGAAGCGGCGGAAGTTATCGCCATGCTGCGGAAACTTGGGATCAAACGGATCTATCTTCTCTCCGGGGACAATAAGCGGACCACCGAAAGGATAGCCAGGGATCTAGGGGTGAATGGTTTTCGCGGAGAACTCCTGCCCAATGAAAAAACAGATTTGGTCAGGGCGCTTAAGGAAAAGGGCTGCTCCGTGGCGGTGGTGGGGGACGGTATGAACGACTCTCCGGCCATGTCCGCCTCTGATGTGGGCATAGCCATGAAGGATGGGGCTGATCTGGCGCAGAGCGTGGCGGACATTACCCTCAAGGACCCTTCCCTCTATCCCCTGGTCATTGCACGGATCATGTCGGAACGGGCTATGAAGCGGATACATGACAATACCGTGGCTGCCATCAGCATTAACAGCGCCCTCATCCTCATGAGTTTTTTCGGTAATTTTACTACCGCCAGTTCCGTATGGCTCCACAACCTCACCACCCTGGCGGTCAGTTTGAACAGCATGCGTCCCCTGGTTAAGGAATAAAAATGATTGTAAGTTACAGTCCTGGCCGCATACGTCTGCGGTTTAAAGAACTGCGGGATCCCAAAATTGCTGAACTGGCTTCTAAGCGCATAGAGAACACTCCGGGAATTACCCGGGTGGAGATTAAGCCCCTCACCGGCAGTCTTCTCATCGAATTTGACATAGCAGTACTACCTCCTGCGGAACTTATGGTACTGGGTAAACAGGAACTGGAAAAACTGGGTATTCACCTGGAACTGCCGGATCAATTCAAGCTCTAAACGAAAGTTTCGTTTATGTGGGGGAAAATTCCCCCACAATTTTTAACCGGGCCCGGTCAAAATGGGCAAAAGTCCGTACCGCTTTCTCCGGGCGGTGATATACTTTCCAGTAGCCCCGGCAGTCATAGGGACTCGGTTTTCCCGCACAGAAGGCGATGACATCTTCCGGGGGATACCCCAGGAAGATTCCGACTTCGTGGGGGAAAATGGCCGGGTTGGAAAACCGATTTTCTAAATGTTCCAAACAGGAATCCAACCCAGATCCTATGGGATATGAAAGGGATCCCAGGTATCGCCCGGACGGGCTGTGCAGCACCCTCCGCAGTAAGCGCCGCCGGTACAGCAGTACCAGGGCGCCTGCGGAATTTTCCCTCAGAAACACTGCCGAGATGTCCAGCGCCCGGAGGATTTCTTCCCCCCAGGTATCCCAAGCCCTATCCAGCCCGTTTCGGGGCAGACGTACCAGAGACGCCGGCTTAATACCCCCGATTGTAGGTCCGGCGGCCCAGCGTATAAATACCTCCAGCCGGTTCCTTTCTCCCCGGAACCGGAGCATAAGCCGGTATATGTTTGCCAGCATACGCTTATTCATGAACTGTTCCTGAACCGCCTCGCCGGAAATACCAGTATATTGTTCCATCGGCTCCAAATCCGCCGGCCCCAAATCTGCGCTCACCCGGCCAGCCTTTTGCCCAGTTCATGGCATTTGGCAAGCTCCGCTTCCTCCGGTTCAAGGTGCGCAATAATTCCTTCACCCTCAAGTTTTGCCCCCAGACCCTTCATCCGTTCAACCCAGTTTCGCATCCACTGACCGTCCCCCCAGTCATAGGAACCGAACAGTCCCAGCGGTTTATCCTTAATACGATCGGAACTTAGGGACGCAATAAAGGGTTCCATATCCCCTTCCTCAATAACCTCATCCCCCATGGCGGGAGACCCGAAGGCCAGAGCATCCGCCGACTGTACCATATCCGCCGAGGCTGCATCCGGCGTCTTGAGGATAGCCTCGCCGCCCCCTTCGGTAACCCCCTTGGCCACCGCTTTTGCCATAGTCTCGGTATTACCGCTGCTGCTCCAGTATACGATTACAACCTTTTTCATCTGAAACTCCTTATAGTTATATTATACTAACAATATTATATGAAACTAACATATACGACTGGAAAACATCTGTCAAGGTATTTTTTACAAAAAATTAAGAAAAATTGTCGATTTCTGGCGGAGGGGGAATTAAAGCTATGGACATTTATCCCGGTACGTTAAAAAAAGGGCTTGACGCTTTCGGCGTTTTTCGATACATTGAACAAACATTTATCGCCATACGGGCGGTTTTTGTATTCTTGGGCCGCTAGCTCAGCTGGTAGAGCAGCAGACTCTTAATCTGCGGGTCCTGAGTTCGATCCTCGGGCGGCTCATTTGTTACGCGGGAATAGCTCAGTGGTAGAGCGCGACCTTGCCAAGGTCGATGTCGCGGGTCCGACTCCCGTTTCCCGCTCAAGGTTTTTTGGGTGGTACAGGCGGGAGGCGGACCGTGAATACCTTCCTATCGACAAGCGGAGCGTAGCGACGCATGGAGCGGGTCTGACTCCCGTTTCTCGCTCTAATTAAAACAGCTCGTATCCGGATCGTCGGATACCCCCTTAATTGACACCCTCCCCTGTTTCCGGTAAATTCTACAATAATTGGTTGTTTTAACCACTGCGAGGGTGGTGAAATTGGTAGACACGCCAGACTTAGGATCTGGTGCCATTGGCATGAGGGTTCGAGTCCCTTCCCTCGCACGAAGTAAGAGGGATGGGATTCAAACGTAAAGCTGAGACAGGATGTCGAAGCTTAGAGGCCGAGTCCCAGGGGAACTACTATGATCAAATTGGCCCGGCCGGTGGTTCCCCGGGAAGCTTCGCGGGGTCAATACACCACCCCTGGAAAATGATCCCGCCCTTGTTTCCGGAGTCCTGGGAAACGGGTTTTCCTACCGTATCTTGCGGAACAATTACCCTGAAAACCGCATTTTCCTCGGGCTGGTGGTAAAGGCCGGCTCGGTTCTGGAGGCCGATAACGAACGGGGTATAGCCCACCTGGTTGAACATATGGCCTTTAACGGGTCAAACCATTTTTCCGAAAATGAACTTATCAGCTATTTTGAATCCCTGGGTATGGGGTTCGGTCTGGAAGTAAACGCCTATACCTGGTTTGACGAAACGGTGTATATGCTTGAAATACCTGCAGAAATTAACCGTACGCTACTTTAACCGGGATAATTATGTGACAGGATACCTGACTCCCGGAGAATAGTTGTCGGCCAACCATTTAGTACATTTTGTCTTAGACGCGGTAAATAGGTATGGGTTATTTATCCATCAAAATGTCCGCAAGGCCAAAAGAATAAAATGGGGCATCGAAGATATGTATCTTTTTATGCTTTTTGCTGATTGAGCCGTCAATGATGCCCTCTGCGCAGGCGATCAGATCGGGCAGCACCTGGGGATCGAGCGGATCCTTGTCACAATGCCCGCCATACATGGCTTCGAAAGCGCCATCCCGTCTCATCGCCGCGATTTGTTTTGCCTTTCCTAAAAATATACGGGCCGCATCCACGGGGGATGGTGCATCTATCCAAAGCAGAAAAATGGGATTTAAAGCGTCACCGGAAAATAAAAGATGGTTTTTTCTGTCCAGGAAAACTATTGAACCGGCGGTATGGCCGGGTACTTCCAGTGTTTCAATTATTCTGTCTCCAAGATCAAAGGTATGTCCACCGCAGATAGGAATCATTTTAGGCAGAGGGCCGTCAACAATATCGGAAAGGGAAAATCCCGGTCTATCACCCGCCCCGTACCGTTCAAGTATTTTGGCTGCGTAATCCTGCTTGTTCTCCAGGGTGGGATTAACCATTGCAATATCATCAGGGTGAATAAAAAGCTGGGGAAACTGTATGCACCCCCCGGTATGGTCATTATGCCCGTGGGTCGCCGCCACATCGTAGGGTTTACCGGTCAGTTTCTCCACCAGGGCGCGTAAATCGGCAACCCCGGTACCAGTATCAATCAGCAGGGATCGTTCTGTGCCTTCCAGCAAATACTGGGTATCCAGACCAAATTCATCAATAAGCCAGGTATGGCTGGTGATTTTATGCACACCATGATTTGTATTGACCAAAGCAGTATCT
Organism: Treponema primitia ZAS-1; assembly: GCF_000297095.1. Lineage (NCBI taxonomy): Bacteria > Pseudomonadati > Spirochaetota > Spirochaetia > Treponematales > Treponemataceae > Treponema > Treponema primitia. Next base: position 84,163 of record NZ_AEEA01000056.1, read on the forward strand.
CCATGTACTATGTTATAAACATACTATATCATTGTTTCGATGATTATGTAAAGAAGCGAAACCGGTGTTTTATATTATCATCTCACTATTCATATTTTCGGTAGTTCTTTTGATAATGGAATATCAAAACCGATATTGTTGGCTTTTTGTCATTATGGTCATGGGAATGGCAATCGCGTTCTTTTCCATCTCCCTCCATCTTACCAAGTTCGGAAATTATTATTATAGCTTTAGCCCCATATTCAAGCTTGATTATTCAATTTTTTCTTACGTGGGAACAAGCTTTAAGCTGCCCCTCGCCACCATTGCACGGCTCATGAATATCGGTATTGCCCTGTATCTCCTGGCGGTTCCCCTTTTTGTCTATGAATTTACCAACACCAATGAACATAATAGTAAAAGAATTACATTCTTGCTTGCCATGGTGATTTATAATTTGCTCTTCTACGATCCTATAACTGCTTATTTTGCATATATCAGTTTTAACAGCATTTCTGTATCGCCTTTTTTCTCAAAATGTATTTACATTCTGCACCAATTCAACCGGATCTGGCTATTGGTATACCTCTTTTATCCTGTTTATATTTTATCCAAATATGTAATTACGAATACAATACCCTTTATCCGGCGGCAGCTCGTTCTGCTGGCAATTTGCCTTGGGATTATGAATCTTTTATTTTACAGCGTATTTTTCCTTGGTCCCTTAATGATGTCTCCGGAAAAGGCATTCGCCACAGGATTCTGGATATTTGAGAATATCCAGGTATTCTACCGGTATTACCTTATCATTCCCCTACTGACCGTATTTGTTCTGCTGTTTACCCTATTATTACTGCTCAATTACCGCCTCGGAAGCCTTATCACTGTTTTCACGGACAGAAAAATACAACGAAATATAAATCGCATGAATGAATTTTTAAGTGATACCCTGCATTCCCAAAAGAACCTGCTTTTCAGCATCAATATCCTGGCAAAGGAATCATTTACGGACACCTATAATGAAGCGGCAGGGAAAATCGTGGAATTGACCGAATCCTCACTGGTGCAAACTTCGCAAATGCTTGAAACCCTGCGGAGTATCCGCTATCAATTCAAAAAAAACAACCTGCTTGAGGCAATAAATGAGGCGTTGGACAAAAGCGCTCCATATATTAAACAACAGGGAATAAAAATCCTTTTTAAAAAGGAGGTTTACGATCAGGATCTTTTAGTTTTTCGTTTTGACTACTTTCATATTGTGCGTGTACTGGTTAATCTTTTTGACAATGCGGCGGAAGCCATTGCGGGTACAAACCGGGAATCCGGGTTTATACGTATAGATATTGCCGCCCTGTTTCAATGGGTATTTATCATTATTGAGGATAATGGCATGGGTATCAAAAAAACAGCCTTAAAAAGCCTGTTTAAGCCTTTTAGCAGCACTAAATCGGGTAAATTAAACTGGGGGCTCGGGCTCTCGTACGCCTACAAAATTATCAAGGCCCACTGGGGGCAGTTACGGGTTGAAAGCACATACGGCGGGGGAACCATTATACAAATCATGCTTCCCAGATCAAAGAAGTAAGGGGGAAACTATGCCTATTCGTATTATCATCGCAGAAGATTCTTCGGAAATCCGTAATTATTTCAACAAAATAATCCAAAGCGAAGCGGATATGGAAGTTGCCGCCTTGGCGGCAAGCGGTGCGGAAGCGGTAGAAAAGGCCCTGCTCATAAAGCCCGACATCATACTGATGGACATACAAATGGAAAGCAGGACCGATGGTATCGAAGCAATCGCTAAAATACACGGAAAAGAACCGGCTATAAAAGCAATTGTCCTGACCATTCACAGCCGGGACGATCTTTTGTACCAGGCGTATGCTGCGGGGGCGATGGATTATATCATCAAAACAAACGATGTTGCTGATGTGTTAACTTCCATCCGCGCGGTTGCTTCAAACAGCCTGATGCTGCGGCCGGAAATCGCCAACAAAATAATGAGCGAAGCGCGGCGTATCCAGGAAACACAGGATCAAATGAAGGAAATCCTGCGGGTGATGATGAAAATCACCAATACGGAATTTGAAATTATTAAACTTGCCTACGATGGATATTCATATAAGGATATAGCCACCCAGCGCCTGGTGGAAGAAACCACCATCCGTTCGGAAATTTACTGGATTCTGAAAAAATTCAACAAAAACAAAATGAAAGATGTAATTAAATCACTAAAAGAGATTAATTTCTTTGAAACCTTTAACTTGAATTAACCGGGTTCCTATCCTTTAACTGCGCCTTCGGTTAAGCCGTCAATGAAGAACCGGTTTAGAAATAAATATACAACTAACATAGGAATAATAGAAATACTAATCCCTGCAAGGGCGATATCCCAGGAAGAAGCGGCAATCCCGGTTGTCTTTAAATTGACAACTCCTACTACAAGAGGCATTCGAGCAGGTTTGGAAATAGTAAAAACATAGGGTAAAAGATAATCACTCCAGGCATCCCGAAAAGAGATAAGCCCGATAGTTGCGATCAAGGGCTTGGTAATAGGAAAAATGATGGATGAAAATATTCGCGCAAAACTACAACCGTCTATACGCGCCGCCTCATCGAGCTCCTTGGGAATTTGATTAATAAAACTTGTGGCAAGAAACGCCTGCGTAGCGTTCATGCCAAACACATGAATTACGATAACCCCCCAAAGGGTACCGTTTAATTTCAGCATTTTCGCAAGCCCCAGCTGGGGGTATAAACTCATAGCGCCGATAGATATAAAAAGGGAGGCCAGCACCATACCGTACACAATTTTACTGAATTTGGTAGTTCCCCGGGAAAATATATAACCTTCCACCGTGGCAGTTGCAATCGACCCCAGGACGATAAAGAGACTCATATAAAGACTGTTATAAGTGTACCGTGAAAAATTGGCCAGTTTCCAGGCCTTTGAATAATTTTCAAAATGCCAAACCTTCGGCAAAAGCCCCACGCCGCCCACCATAATTTCCGAATTGGTTTTAAAGGAATCGAGGACAATATACAAAATGGGAAAGAGGCATATAAATGTCATCAGGATGAGAAATACATAAATACAAATTCTGGCAGGCCGTATGCTGATTTTCATCTGTTTTTTCTCCATCCTAAACATCCTTCATTTTTTGTGAGTTTTTAAGATATATGACCGTTAAAATCCCCAAAATTACCGCAGTAATTATTGACAATGCGGAGCCATACCCATAGGACATTCTGGCGCTATTACTGCCGTATCCGAAGAAAAATTTAAAAATATAGGTCATCACTGCTTCGGTCTGGCCTCCGGGCTGCCCGTTGGTCATAACCAGCAGTAAATCGGTTATTTTCATAGTACCGAGCAGGCTGAGTAATATAATAACTTGCATTACCGGGGCCAACAACGGAATAGTTATATAGAAAAACTGTTTTAGGCCGGAAGCGCCGTCGAGCATGGAGCATTCATAAAGTTCTTTGGGAATATTCTGAAGCCCCATAAGAAAATATATCATGTTAAGGCCGAAAGTTGACCAGATTGAAACCACCAACACTACGTTTAACGACATAAAGCGGGTGCCGAACCAGTTAATATTTTCTTTTATTAATCCCAGAAATGACAAAAAAGCATTTACCATACCGTTATAGGCGCTGAACAAGATCGTAAAAACAAGGCCGATAACCGCAACGCTAAATACGGTAGGTAGAAAAAATACAACACGGAAAAAAGAACTGCCCTTTACTTTTTTATTCACAAAAAAAGCCAATGCCAGGGCAAGTGGTAACTCAATAACCAGTTTCATCACGGCAAGGTAAAATGTATTGATCAGGGCTAACCAAAATTTATTGTCCCTGGTAAGAGCCCGGATGAAATTTTCAAATCCAATATAGATGGGAGCCCCGTAGCCGCCGTAATCATACAATGCCCACCGGAGCACCCATAATATCGGATAGACCACAAACATAAGAAAACCAATAAACATAGGGAGCAGCATGAGGATTTCCTGGGTTTTACCAACCGCATCATAATTCCGCTTTCGTAAAATTTTAGCCATCCTCATGCCTCCGCTGTGTTATTTATTGATTTTGAAAGCTGCTTCTACGCTTGGGTCAATAAAGTCCGCCCGCTTGATAATACCCCGGCTTACTGCCTGTGCAAAGGCGGCGTCATAGCGCCGGTCAAGATCGGCAAGAGCTGCGGCAGGTTCCGCCTGCAGAAGGCAAAGCTTGGAAAACACCGTGTAGTAATCATCGCCTTCGACAGAGAACATCTCATCAGGAATGGTTCCTTTTAAGACCGTATTGGCGCCGATTTCCGCAAAAGCGTTCCACTGCCGCCTGACCGGAGGCTTTGCGGATTGAGAAATTTTGGGATTAATCGGGATGTCCTTACCTGAGGTATACAATTCTTCACGCAGAGACTGGGAACAAATCACCTTATACACTTCCGCAACTTCATTGAGAATGCCCCGATCTTTTGCCTGTTGGCTTACCGCATACAGCGCGCCAATAACCGCCTGTCCTTTATACGCATTGTTAAGATCCTGTACCGGTACGGGTGATTCCTCCCACTGGGCTTTCACCGGGAACTGATCGTAAAAAACGCCTACATTGAATGAACCGGAACCCATGATCATACCAATATTTCCCTCGGCAAACTGAGCGCGGAGCGCATCATCACTCAGGGTTTCCGCACCAGGGAACATGGCGCCGGCCTTGACAAGGCGTTGAATCATTTGAAAGAAAGGCGTGAGCCTGCTGAACACATATTTGCCATTGGTAAAATCCCATTGGAAACTACCGATAGAAGGGGTAGCGCTGACCATGATGTAGAATTCTCTGAAGTAATCCCACTGTACCGGCAGCGCGAAACCGTACACCTTCCCCGGATCAAGTTTGCTTATGGCAATCGCGGCGCGTTCAAATTCATCCCAGGTTTTAGGAGGAGCGTTAAACCCGGCCCGGCGCAGTAAATCGGTATTAGTAATCTGGCCGAAACACTGCTGATTAAGGGGAATTGCATAGGGAACACCGCCAAAAGTGGAAAGATTTTCCTTAAAATACGGGGTGTATTCATCTATAACACTCTTGAAATTCGGCAATTCGGTCACTGGAATGATCTTCTTATTGGCAATTAATGACGGAATACGGTCATTTGCCTTGAAGAGTTCGGGAATCTCATCGGCCTGGGACGCTATGTCCAGAACTTGGGCATAATCTCCGCCGTATACCGTATATTCAATACGGATATTTTTTTGCGCACCCTCGCCTGCATTCCACGCATCAATGGCCTTTACATACTCATCCTTATTGTGGGCATCATTTGACCAGACCCGGACAACCGTTGGCCCTTTACTTGCCTGGCTGCCTCCGTTTGCAAATAGACCGCTTCCTGCCAAAAGGGCAAGACCTAGAACTGAAAAAAGAATTTTCATCCTTTTCATCACTTTTCCTCCAATTAAATTGATTAAGATGAGTCATGGTAAGTCCGGTTATGGGATTCCACAATATGAAATTTCTTAAACATTATTATATAAATCCCCCGGTTGTATCATCTAAAAATCCTCCATACTTGACTCTAATTTGCCGAATATATTAGACTACAGTCCTATACCATGCGGGAATAGCTCAGTGGTAGAGCGCGACCTTGCCAAGGTCGATGTCGCGGGTCCGACTCCCGTTTCCCGCTCGAAGGTTTTTTTTGCGGTACAGGCGGGAGTCGGGCCGTAAATCCATTCCTATCGACAAACGGACCGAAGGGACGTATGGAGCGGGTCCGACTCCCGTTTCCCGCTCAATTTCAGAAAAAAATGCCTTTTTTACAAAAAAATGGTATATTTATCATAAGAAGAGGAATAAAGTGGCTATATCCAAGGAAATTACCCGGCTTGAACATTCCAGTGTAAAATTGACCGTTACGGTCGGCAAGGACGATGTCCGCACCCAGTACGATGAGCTTCTGTCCGGTTACAGCAAGAACCTGCAGATTCCGGGGTTTCGTAAGGGTAAGGCGCCCAGGGAGGTTCTGGAACGGAAAATCGGTTCCGCTATTAAAGAAGAAGCCCTGGGCCGTATTATCGAAAAATCGATTACCGACATTTTTGAAGATGAAAGCTTCCCCAAGGGTGATAAACCCCTCCCCTATTCCACCCCCCAGGTCGGGGAGGAACCGGTCTTTAGCCTCGATTCGGACCTGAATTTCTCTGTAACCTACGATGTGCTGCCCGCGGTAAAGGTGGAAACCTGGAAGGGCCTTACGGTGGAGGCCCCCGACGCCGGCGTTACCGACGAAGATATAGGCCGGGAACTGGAGACCATCCGGGACCGGAACGCCATAGTCCAGGACAAGGACGATGGCGCTGCGGCCCTGAAGGATGATGTGGTTACCGTGGATTACCAGGAACTTTCCGAAACCGGAGAGCCGGTGGACGCAACCAAACGGGAAGATTTCGTTTTTACCCTCGGTTCGGGGTATAACCTGTACAAGTTTGACGATGAAGTTACCGGAATGAAGAAAGGGGAAACCAAGGATATCGTAAAGACCTATCCTGAAGATTTTACCGATAAGGACCTGGCGGGGAAAACTATAAAACTTCGCATTACCCTGACGGCCCTGAAAAAGAAGATACTCCCCGCCCTGGACGACGATCTTGCCCAGGATGTGGATGAAAAATTCAAAACCCTGGATGATCTCAAGGCCAATATTACGGAACGGCTTACCAAGAACCTTGATAAGCGGCTGCGGGATATTACCCTGAACAATCTTCTGGAAAAGATTATGGAAAGTGTTCCGGTGGAGATTCCCGAATCCATGGTCCGTATAGAGCTTGATTCCCGGTGGCGGAACCTGGCCCGGCGCTTTAATACCACCCCGGAGGATCTCCTTAAAATCATGGGCGCTTCGGGAAAGACACCGGAGGAAATCACCGCCGAGTGGCGGCCCGATGTGCTTAAGGCTCTCCATAGTCGGCTCATTGTTGAATCTTTGATGGAAGAGCTTGGCCTTGAGGCGACCGACGATGATGTGGAGAAGGAATTTGAAAACCTGGCAGTCGAAACCGTCTCACCGGTGGAGGATATAAAGAAATACTACGAACAGGACAATATGCGGGCATATTTGAAAGAAGATATCAAAGAACGTAAGCTTTTTGACGTTATGCTTGCCGAAAATACTATAAAGAAGGGCAAGAAGGAAAAGTACCTGGATCTTGTAAGTAATAATGGGTGATAAAAAACATGAATGAATATATGAATAACCTGGTCCCCGTGGTGGTTGAACAAACCGGTATGGGGGAACGTTCCTACGATATCTATTCCCGGCTTCTCAAAGACCGGATTGTGTTTCTGGACGGGGAAATCAACGACCTCACCGCAGACTTGGTGGTAGCCCAGATGCTCTTCCTGGACGGCCAGGATACGGCGAAGGACATCAACCTGTACATCAATTCCCCGGGCGGTTCCGTAACCGCCGGTTTGGCTATCTACGATACCATGCAGTACCTCAAGGCGGATGTACAAACCATTTGCCTGGGCCAGGCCGCCAGCATGGCCGCCCTGATACTCACCGCGGGCGCCGCGGGGAAGCGCTTCGTGCTGCCCTCTGCCCGTGTGCTGATGCACCAGCCCTGGGGAGGCGCCCAGGGACAGGCCCGGGATATTGGTATCCAGGCCCAGGAAATTATCAGGCTTAAAAAACTCACCATAGAATATTTTGCGAAACATACCGGGAAGGATCAGGGGCAGATTGCCCTTGATATGGAACGGGATTTCTACATGCCCGCCCTGGACGCCGTAGCCTACGGCGTGGTGGATCGGGTCTTAACGAGGGAAAAAAATGGCGCGACTTCGTAACGGTTCCGGAGGCTATGAACGGTCTTGCTCTTTTTGCGGTAAGAGCGCCGATATGGCCCGGCGTCTCATCGCCGGCCCCAACGATGTATTTATCTGCGATGAATGTGTGGAGGTGTGCCGGAAGATCCTCACCGACGAGGACCACGAGCTTTCTACCCAGTTTACCGGGGATATCCCCACTCCTAAGGAAATCAAGGCCTACCTGGATCTTTTTGTCATAGGCCAGGAAGCAACCAAGCGCGCCCTTTCCGTGGCGGTCTACAATCATTACAAACGTATAGCCAACCCCTCCAAAGAGCCGGATGATGTGGAGATTGAAAAGTCCAATGTACTGCTCATCGGCCCCACGGGGACCGGGAAAACCCTGTTAGCCAAAACCCTGGCGAAAAAACTCAAGGTTCCCTTTGCCATCGTGGACGCCACCACCCTTACCGAGGCGGGCTATGTGGGTGAGGATGTGGAGAATATCCTCCTCAAGCTTATCCAGAACGCCGGTGGTAACATTGCCGCCGCCGAACGGGGCATCGTTTACATCGACGAAATCGACAAGATCGCCCGGAAGGGCGAGAATATTTCTATCACCAGGGATGTGTCCGGGGAGGGTGTCCAGCAGGCGCTGCTCAAGATCATCGAAGGGACTATCGCTTCGGTGCCTCCCCAGGGCGGGCGGAAGCATCCCAACCAGGAGATGATCCGCATCGATACTACGGATATTCTCTTTATCTGCGGTGGGGCCTTTGTGGGGCTTGATAAGTACATCGAACAGCGGGTGGTTCAGCATCCCATGGGCTTTGGCGCGGATGTTAAGGACCGGACAGACCGGAACCTCAAGGAACTGTACGACGCCCTCCACCCGGATGACCTTATCCGTTTCGGCATGATCCCCGAGTTTATCGGCCGGCTGCCCATCACCGTGAGCCTCGAAGAGCTTAAGCGGGAAGACCTGCGGCGTATCATCACCGAGCCGCGTAACGCCATTGTCAAACAGTTCCAGGCTTCCATGGCCATTGATGAAGTAAAGCTTGAGTTTACCGAAGGCGCCATTGACGCCATAGCGGATACGGCGATCAAACAGAAAACCGGCGCCCGGGGTCTGCGGGCCATTGTGGAACGGCTCATGACGGACGTTATGTTCGAACTGCCGTCCATGGAGGGGAGCAAACGGGTAGTGATCACCCAGGATGTGGTTGAAAAATCCGAACCCCCGGAAATCCATCCTGTCCAGAAATCTGCATGAGGAATTCATGAAATTCCTTTCACCCATGAAAGGAAAAAACACCCTTGAAGATTTTCCCCTGCTCCCCCTGCGGGAGCTGGTTTTATTTCCCCATACGGTTATCCCAATTTTTATTACCTACAAGTCCGGGATCACCGCCCTGGAAGACGCCCTGAAACGGGACAGCCGCCTTTTTGCAGCCTGTCTCAAGGAAAGCCCTTCCCCGGCGGCAGTCAAAGCCAAGGAAACGGCGAAGGGAAAAGCAAAGTCCAAGGATACGGCCGGCGGGGCGCCTTCGAATTATCCCCTGGGCTTTGACGGGGAAACCTATGCAGCCGGTACGGTAGTAAAGGTGCTGCAACATATGAAGCTCCCCGACAATACCTTCCGGGTGGTTCTCCAGGGGGAATACCGGGGTATCATCGCCGCAACCCAAAAGAAGGGCAGTTTCTCCACGGTTTCCATAGAACCCATGGTATCCCCTGAAACCCAGGAAAGTGACGATTCCCAGGCCCAGGCTCTGATACGGGCGGTGCAGCGTTCCTTTGCCCAGTATGCGGAATATTCCAAGAAGATCAGCACCGAAACTATTTTGTCCGTGGAAAAGTCGGAAAGCCCGGAACGGGTGGGTAACCTTATTTGTAATGCCCTTGGGATTAAACCGGACAGAAAAGTTGCGCTCCTGCAAATCCCGGGCACCGAAGAGCGGATGGAAGCTATTCTGGAAGCCCTGGAGACGGAAAATGAGATCTTCGGCATCCAGAAAAATATCAGCGGCAAAGTAAAAAGCCGGATGGAGAAGAGCCAGCGGGAATACTATCTCTACGAACAGCTTAAGGAGATAAACAAGGAACTGGGGAAGGATGGGGTAGATGATGAATTTGCCGAACTGGATCGGATCATCCTGGAAAGAAATCCCAGTGAAGAGGTTCTCCTTAAAGCCCGGAAGGAAATAAAACGGCTGCAAAAGCTCCAACCCTTTTCTCCGGAGGCGGGGGTGCTCCGCGGCTATCTTGAATGGATAGGGGATCTCCCCTGGAGCGAATCCACCCCCGATTCGGGGGACCTTAAGGAAGCGGAACGGATACTAAACGAAGATCATTTTAACATGAAAAAAGCCAAGGAACGGATCCTGGAATTTATCGCCGTCCGTCAGCTTGGTTTACAGGGTGAAGAAAATACGCGTATTAAAGGTCCCATACTCTGTTTTGTGGGGCCCCCGGGGACGGGAAAAACCAGCCTGGGTAAGTCCGTAGCCCGGGCCCTGGGGCGTAACTTTGTCCGGGTATCCCTGGGCGGCGTCCGTGACGAGGCGGAGATCCGCGGCCACCGGAAGACCTATGTGGGCGCCCTGCCGGGGAAGATCATCCAGTCCCTGCGGAAGGCGGCTTCGGTAAATCCGGTCTTCCTGCTGGACGAAATAGATAAACTCTCCAGCGACTTCCGGGGAGACCCCGCATCGGCCCTGCTTGAGGTGCTGGACCCGGAGCAGAATTCCACCTTTACGGATCATTACATGGAGCTGCCCTATGACCTTTCCAAGGTGCTCTTCATCGCCACCGCCAATTCACTGCATACCATCCCCTACCCTTTGCTGGATCGTATGGAGATCATTGAAATCCCGGGGTATGGGGAAATGGAAAAACTGGCCATAGCTAAACAGTTTCTGGTTCCCAAAGAGTTAGCCGAAAATAGTTTTTCTGAGGCGAAGATACAGTTTAAGGATGACGCCCTGTTGGAAATTATCCGGCACTGGACCATGGAGTCCGGGGTACGGAGCCTGGAGCGGGAGATAGCCCGGTGTATACGCCGTATTGCCCGTTATGCCGTGGAGAAGGGCTACGGAGCTTCCGGGGACAAGCCCCTGAATACCTTTACGAGAACCGTGCGCCGGGCGGATTTAGAAAAACTGCTCGGCCGGCGGAAATACAAAAACGATGTGGTCTTTAAGGAAGCCCGGGTCGGAGTTTCCTACGGTCTCGCCTGGACCGAAACCGGGGGCGCCATGCTGCCCGTGGAGACCAGCAGTTTTGAGGGAAGCGGAGATCTGATCATCACCGGTAACCTGGGGGATGTGATGAAGGAGAGCGCCCGGATCGCCCTATCCTACCTTCGGAGCGTCCAGGACCGCTACGATTTCAAACTTACCGATATAGGCAAGACCGATTTTCATGTCCATGTTCCCGAGGGGGCCATCCCCAAGGACGGCCCCTCCGCGGGGATCACCCTGGCAGCATCACTGCTCTCCACTCTCTGCGGTATTGCCCCCAAGCCTGCCATCGCCATGACCGGGGAACTAACCCTCACAGGACGGGTGCTGCCCATCGGAGGACTTAAGGAAAAGCTTCTGGCGGCGATTCGCAACGGTATGGAACGGGTCATTCTTCCGGCGGATAACCGGGAAGACTGGGACGAACTGGACAAGGATATTCACGCATCCATAGCGGTAGAATTTGTGGAGACCGCAGAGGAAGCGTTTGGAATACTGTTTGAAAAGGGAATTCAGAAACCCGCCGAGACCCCCCCCGCTGCCGAATAAGCAGCCGGCTAGCCTTTCAGTTTCACGATAAAAGTACCTATCTTGTATGGATCCAAACTGCAGCTAAGCTCCCGGTTCTTGAAAACGGCGGTGCCCTGTTTTTCTTCCAACAGATTAGACGCATAGGCCTCTTCAATAGATGCGCCAAAGAGAAGACGCGCCGTTTCCCGCGTATCACCGTAATTTATAAGCCGCACACAGATAAAACCCTCCTGTTTTGCGGGGCGGAGAATAGACAGGGTAATATTATTGCTCTCCAGCTTAAATGCAGGGGTGGAACTTTTAAGGCCCCTGTCGGCGGGTATACGGGTGGAATAGCACCATGGGGTGTTTATATAACTATTCCGCAGCTTAATAATAGTTCCGTTACTGTCCCCTGAATTCAGAGGCAGCAGGGCGAAATTAAAATGTAATATGCCGGAAAGTTGACCGTCACTTTCACCGTTAGTAAAAACGGTATTGCCGAATGAACGGAACAGGGTTATTTCCAGGGCGCCTTCTTCGTCGGTATGAGCCGCACACTCATGCATACCTCCCTTTGAAATAAAGGCTAAACCCCCGCCGGTTTTTGCGTCCCGGCGCATCACCAGATTGCTAAAACCATGTTCGCCCCGGTCATATTCTTTCCAAGTGTTGGTTTCCCGATGAACGCCGGCTCTGCGTGAAACAATGGCAAAAGCTTGGTCTGTTTCATATTCCGGCGTATTTAACCCTGTGGCGAAAGCCACGGTCATTTTATGATCTAAAATAGTATTATCGATAGTAGTTTCCACTTCTATCCACCGGGAAGTTCTTGTGAAGTATATTTTTGAGCGTATTGAAACTTCCTTTGTTTCACCGCTGCGTTTGGTTTTCAATTCACTCTTTTCCAGATTAGAAGGTAAGCGTATGTATTTTGTTATAGTAAAGACACAAAGCTCACTGCCATCCAGGGTCAACTCCACCGTAACCGCACAGCCTTGATCCAGGGTGACCGGATTACCCACCGGAGGCCGGTGAAACCAGCCATCACCGGTTTCACCATAATTTCGGAAGCTCAGCAGATTGGTGTACACCCTTCCGGTATGTTTGTCTTTCAGGGTTAGGGTTCCCTGTTCGTTTATAGTAAGAAGCATATGATCGTTTTCTGCGGAACGGGGGCTTGAGAGCAGGGTTCCTGCGTTACGTACCGGAGTTTTGTTGGGACATATTTTTAGCTCCGTACAGGCCATGGCGGGAATATTTACCGGAAGAGCAACGTAATACCGGTCACGTTTTTTCCGGTAAAATTGCTGAGGGCGGGTAACAAAACGGCCAAATTCTACATCCAGAAGCTGATAGGGGATCCCTGTTCCTGAGGCATCCTGAATAGTGAACATATTGTAGGGTTCATAGTCTAGAAAAGAATTGCGGGCAGAATATTCAATTGGAAAATCAATACAGGCCCGGATAACCCCGGAAAAATCCTCCGGTTCGGTATTGAACAGGGTCAGTTTTAAATAGTCACTCTCCCCGCCTGTATCCACAAGATCGGTAACAGCTGCGGTGGTAAAATCAATAATTTCACGGCAGATGGTTTCTGCCTGCCGGTAACGATTCAAAACATCGTATGCAACCGCGTCGATGGAACAGCCGCAGATTGAATCGTGGGCCTGGCTTTCCGCTATCAGTTTTCCGGCTACGGAAAAAAAGTTAGCCAGAACCGTTTTTCCCGCAAGGCCGGCAAGTACCGCCATGGGCGCCGCCGACCGCTCCATCAGGGTCTGGCATTGGTCGTTCCATAATTTAATATCATATCTGCTGGACAGGGTGTTGGGAATAAGTTTATTATGTTCCGCCAGTTCCCGTGCGGTTTCTTGCAATTCACCCGCGTGCACGGACATTTCTTTGGCGTATTGCATAAGCTCCGGTAAAAGCTGATCCGGCGATCCGAATTCCACGGGGCAGTCAAATTTTTCAGCAAGTTCTCTGGCCAGAAGGAGCGATTCTTCATGAATTGTTTCGTGATCCATGCCATCCATCAAAATTACGTAGGGTACCGGAGAGCGGGCCAATTCTTTTTCCACATATTCTATTGCCCGGGAGACCATGTCCTCCGTATTGGTATTTTTACCCGATTGGTAGGGCGCGATTACATCATAATGGAAAGTGCCGTATCCGTATTCTTCCGGCACCTTAAAGGTGATGCACCGGCTGCCGTCCGGTGACTGCCATATAAAGTGGGCGCCGCAGTTGTAGTTGTTTGTGCCCCGTCCCAGCAGAGCCCCCTCTATACCGAAGCTGTTCAGGATTTGAGGAAGCTGGGCTATATGGCCAAATATATCACATACATACCCATACTTCATGGGTTCCGCACCAAATTCGCGGGCCAGGGAAAAACCAAACTGCAAATTGTTCACCAGGCTTTCACCGGAGCAGAGGATTTCGTCCGGCATGGTATACCAGGGACCCACCTTTAGCCTTCCATCGGCAATCAATTTTTCCAACCTGCGGCGGTTTTCCGGCTTGATTTCCAAGTAGTCTTCCAGCAGGATAGTTTGTCCGTCAAGAACAAACACGGAAAAATCAGGTTCCTGTTCCAAGATTGTAATAACCTTATCCAATGTAGGTATCAGGTGAAAGCGAAAGGACTGGAAAGATAGATACCATTCCCTGTCCCAGTGGGTACTGGCAAGGTAGAGTATTTTTTTAGGCTGCATCATAATTGGTTTTTCCTTCGTTACCATTCTAATATATCATTCCCGGGCTGCTTCTACCATGGCCTCAATATTTTCCATGGAGACATTGGGCAAGAGGGACTCATGACTTGGGGAGACTATGTAATTCGGTCCAAAGAGATCCCGTAATTGCCGCACCCTATCCCGTACCTGCTGGGGAGTACCAAAAGGCAGGAGCTGTTGGGTATCCACGCCTCCCATGAAAATGATCCGCCCATTAAAGTTTTTTGACAGATATTCGGCGTCCATATTTTTTGCCAACGCCTGAATAGGGTGTAGCACCTCCACACCGGCGTCAATAAGCCGGGGAATAACCCGGTAAATTGAACCGCAGGAATGAAGAACCACCTTATACCCATACCGGTGCGCCTGTTCCGTAAATTTTACAAAACCGGGCATCACAAACCGGTCAAAACTTTCCGGGGAAATCAAAAGATCCCGCTGGCTGCCAAAATCGTTCCCAAAAAACATGGCATCTATTTTATTTCCTGCCTGCTTAAACAGCATCTCGTTAATTTCCAGATAGAAATCTACCACATGGTTTGTTACCGCATCAACTACCTCCGGATCGGTATGCATCTTCATAAAATAACTTTCCATACCGAAAAAATCACAGACATTATGAAAGAACCCGGCCCAGGCGCCGGACAGTACCGCCTGGCCTGCGGCGATCGTTTTGTCTATTTCCTCCAGGGTTTCCGTAAAATCCACATCCTTTACATTTGGCCAATGAAAGGCTTCCACTTCCGCCACGCTTTCGGTTTCCGCAAATACCCCATTTTGGCTTAAACTGGTCCGCTCAGCACCGTCCAATACATCCCACATGGGCATATCGGGATTTTTCCAATAATTACATTTATCCGGCAGTACCCATCGACATATCGATCCCAGCTTGAGCCCAAGATCAATGTCATTCTTTACATCGAAATGGGTATATATTTTTTTGATACTTGCAGGATTGGGGTCTCCGTGCCAGAATCCACTATGTTTACTTTTATGCTGAATAATTTCGTAAAAATGCTCTTTGCCTGTCATGTCATCTCCCTTCGTATATTACTATTCAGTCCAGGCCTGCAACAGCGCTTCCAGATTTTCAAGGGGAACATCGCTGTGCATAGTACTTAACCAGATAAGACCGCCGCCGTTTACAAAGCAATTCTGCCTTAATTGATGTACCGCCTTACGTACATCATCAGGTTTTCCAAAGGGCAGCACATCCTGCCTGCTCAATTCTCCCCAAAAGGTAATTTTCCCGGCATATTTTTTAGCCACCTTTTCTACGCCCATACATGAAATCTGAGAATTAACCGCATCAACGCCAAGATCAATAAAATCATCATATATATCAAAAATATACCCATCACTGTGAAAAAAAACTTTTTTGCTTTTATTCTTTATCTTTATTATTAATTCTCTATACAGGGGTTTGAAAATCCCGCGGAAGTCATTGGGTGAAACAAGGGGAGCTATTTGAGAACCCCAATCATCCCCAAATGCGACCGCATCAATATCACATTCAAGCCATTTCTCGATATAAACCTGAAAAAATTCGGTAACAATAGCCGCAAGTTTCTCTACATTACCTTCCTTTAGCGCGATATCACAGAAAAGATTTTCAGTTCCCCGCAGAAATTGCATCCTTTCAAAAATACTTATCCAACCTCCGATTATAAATTTTCCCTTCCGCCGTTCCTCCGCAAGCCGTTTGTCAATGCCGTCTTTTTCTGTACCCCACCATAATTTGAAAAAATCAACCGGCGCTTTATAATCATTCAGTCTATCATCATCCTTAAGGATATACTCTTTTACTTCTCCAATAATGCCCTTTTGCCGCATGGTCCAAACACAACCCCAGGGATCGGTATAAGAACCGGGTACATAATATTCCGGAGTAAAACCATGATCAAAAGGCCCGGAAGTTCCGCCGATGTCAAAGTTGTACCGTTCAAGTAATGCATCAAGTTTGTCGCCATATTTTATATTTGCCGCCGGTAAAATCCATAAATCCAGCGGTATCTTATCCGGATTTTTAAATTCCAGGGTTTTTAAAACGCGTTCCTTACCGGTCATAGGTTGTCTCCTTTATCAATGTCTTCCGCCCTGAAGGATCCACAGTCTAAGAGCCGGCCCGGATGGAACATGCCCTTAGACTGCATTTTTTAAACCTATTTTTTCGTTGCCAACCATGCGGCAAGCTGTTTCTGCTTTTCCGCTATGATCTTATCGATTCCGGCAGCCTTGTATTGCTGCTGCATGCGGGTCAAATAATTTTCCAGAGGCTGGGCTCCCGAAAGTATGGCATAGCGAAATTCGTTGGTAACATTTGCACAAGCCCCAATTTCGGATTTTACCGGATCGGCGTCAAAGGTGAAGCCAAGCGCCACCGAAGGCTGCACGGTTGTATTATAGAACCTGAGCCTGGCCGGGTGATCTACCGGGTAGGTATTCCACCACTTACTGATAAAGGCATTGCCATTTTCCCAAATCGCATTGGGGATATAGGTTAGATTCGCAGCGTCTACTCCCTTGGGGAAGTCTATACGGCCATCCGCCAGGGTCACATAATTGCGTCCTTCGATACCAAAGTTTGCAAGGTTGTGAACCGCAGGATCTGATAATAAAAGGTTGAGATACATCATAACTCGTTCAGGATTGGCACTGTTACGGGGAATGGCAAAGGCGCATTCATAACCGCTAAAGGTGAGCGCTATGGGCGGCTGAATAATAACCTTAACAAATTCATATTTCCCGCCAATGCCCGATCCTACTTCAGCTTCAATTCCTTCCTTACACTGGCCGCCTAACGCCTGGATCTTATTATCCCTCAGGGCCGCAGTATGCGCAAAATTAGGGGTAGCAGTTTCTTTATTGATGTAGCCTGCCTCGTACCATTGATGCCATAATTTGGCGATTTCCTGGAAAGCCGGGTGTTCAAATTCGTTGACAACCTCCGCCTTTTCGTTTTTATAGATACGGCCGGGGCCGTCTCCAAGCACCTGGAAGCCCATCAAGTCAATATACGCAATGGCATTGTTATAGATAGAAAAATTAGGATCGTAGGCTTTGAATTTTGCCCAAATCGCCGTCATATCTTCCATTGTTTTTACTTTGGAAAGATCAACCCCTGTGGCTTCCACATAGTCTTTACGGATAAGATAACCATAACAACCACCTGCCTCTTTTGGCGTGGGAATTGCGTAGAGTTTTCCATTAACGCGGCACCCTTCAAGGTTATAGGGATTCATGTACTGGGCCATCTCCTTGCCATAATTGGCATACAGTTCATCCAAAGGCAGGAAGTAATCCTTGGCGACCATCTGGTGAAAAGGAAGTGTAACGGTGCTGACTAAATCAATTTTTTCACCGGCGGCCAGCATTAGATCGATCTTCGTAGTATAGGAACCCCAGTCAAACACATGCATTTGAACCTTGGAGTTGATCCTTGGTTGGACAAGCTTACTGATCTCAGAGCTGATAAGATCGTTATCAGGTTCTTCAAGATTTTCAACCCAATACCAGTCAATGGTTACCTGCTTTGAGGTATCCCCCGAGGCTGATTGTCCTGGTTGCCGACCGCCGCCTGCAAAGGCTGTGGCCACCGACAGGATAAGTAAAACACTTATCGTAGAAAAAAATTGTTTCATGATCTTTCTCCTCTAAAAAATATTGCAATACAGTTTCAGCCAAGGCCTCTACTGTTATTACGCTAATTCAAAGTCTAGCCCTTCACTGAACCCAATGTTAGACCCCGCACAAAATATTTCTGCAAAAACGGATAGGCCAGAATAATGGGGCCTATGCCGAGTATGCCCATGGCCATGCGTGCAGTTTCATTGGGAAGACGCACCTGCGCAGCAGAAGCCGCATCAGGAATAAAACTCGATGTGTTGAGTACTTGGATCGATATATTCACCCGGTACATTAAAAACTGCAGGGGATATAATTTTTTTGTGTCGATAAAAAGCAGCGCATTATACCAGTCATTCCAAAAATTAAGACTAATAAGCAACGCGATTGCCGCAAGCCCCGTAACAGAAAGGGGAAGCACTATTTTGAAAAAAATCTGCAGTTCCCCGGCGCCATCCATAATGGCCGATTCAATTACTGCGGGATGGATATTTGCTGAAATAAAAGTGCGAAGAATTATCACATTAAAACCATTTAACAGGAGGGGCATGATGAGGGGGATGATGGTGTTTTTGACTCCCAGCATTTTTACATATACCAAGTACCAGGGGACAAGCCCTCCGTTAAAGAGCATGGTAAAAACCACAAAAAGCGTAAAAAACTTGCGAAAGTGGAAATCTTTTCTGGAAAGGGGGTAGGCAATCATGGCGGTAATAAGCGTGCCCATAACGGTCCCGATAAGGGTGATCGCTATGGATACTGCGTATCCACGCATAATCTGCCTGAAATCTGAAAGAAGATATTCATAGGAACGCAGGCTTAACACGCGGGGGACAATCTCGTAACCGTATTTTGTAATTGTCGCTTCGTCAGAAATACTTATGGCAAACACCAATAGTATAGGAAAGAGGCAAGCTATACTGATAAGGGTAAGGAGTATATATATCAACCTACGCGCCCAAGGCGGTGATCGATCTGAAGAAACTGAATATTTTTTCTTCATAATATATCTCCTTCTTAAAAAATCGCGTTTTCAGGGCTCATCTTACGCACCAAAAGGTTCGCCGATAAGACAAGAACAAACCCAACCAGGGCTTGATATAAGCCCGCCGCCGCAGACATCCCGAAATCACCGGTAGTCGCCATGGCATTGTACACATAGGTATCTATCACCATGGTTGAAGGGTAAAGCATCCCTGAATTCATGGTAGTCTGAAAGAAAAGCCCAAAGTCCGAATAAAATATTCTTCCCAGGGCCAGGAGGTTTAATATGATGATAAAAGGCTTCAGCATGGGAAGGGTAATGTAGCGAATTCTTTGCCAATGGTTGGCTCCATCAACAATGGCAGCTTCGTAATAGGTCTGGTCAATACCACTAACGGCTGCAAGGTACATAACAGAATTATATCCAGCCCATTTCCATTGGCAAACCACTGTAAGGATGAGGGGCCAATATTTAGGCTGGCTGTACCAATCCACCGGCTGGAGTCCCAGCATGGGTAATATGGTTCTGTTTACGAGGCCTGAATCGTAGTTTAAGAAAGCATATACACAAGAAGCAATACCCACATAAGAAATAAAATAAGGGAGAAAAATGATGTTCTGATATACCTTTGCCAATTTTTTATTGG
Source organism: Treponema primitia ZAS-1 (assembly GCF_000297095.1). Lineage (NCBI taxonomy): Bacteria > Pseudomonadati > Spirochaetota > Spirochaetia > Treponematales > Treponemataceae > Treponema > Treponema primitia. The sequence continues at coordinate 103,711 of NZ_AEEA01000056.1, forward strand.
CAACCTCATTTATTATTATTGCAAAGAAAACAGCCAAAATTGTTCCGATGATCATGAACGCAAAGTTATAGAGAAGTGTATTCCGTGTTATCAACCATGATGATCCTGACTTAAATAGGAATTCAAAATTGCGAAATCCGACCCAGGGACTCTCAATCAAATTCCTTATAAAACCCGGATAGGAGTACTTGATGTTCTTAAAGGCAATAACCGCCCCCAACATGGGTATATAGTTATTTATTATCAAAATCACTATGGCAGGCAGCATGAGCACAAAAAATGCCCGCCAACGCCAGAGCTTAAACAAAAATCCTTTGCGTTTTTTTGGCATCATATCAATTACCCCTGTCTCCCAAATTGATTATTAACCATCCCTGAGGAGCCTCTGACAACCAGCTCTACCGGTAATATGGTCCGGCTTTTCCCAACATCACCCTGAATCCTTTCCAACAGTTTTTGCGCGCCTATTTCTCCGAGTTCCTGGAAATGTTGCCGTATGGTGGTAAGGTTTTCTTGTTTCGCATTTTGATTATCATCAAAGCCGGTCACTGATATATCTTCGGGCGCCCTGATACCTCTGCCTTTAAGATAGGCTAACACATCGACGCCAATCCGGTCATTGATGCATGCAAAGGCGGTAACTCCATTATTTTCAATCAGATTGTCCAAGGTTTGATACTGTAATTTTTCGCCCATAAGGCACAGCCCTTCTTCAAAGGGTATATCGTTCTGTTTCAACGCCGCTTTATAGCCGGCCAACCGCTCTCTATGCACACAGGTGATGTGTTCCGGCGCTTCATTCGCCAGGATAGTATGCTCGGCCGCAACAAAGGCAATTTTCCGGTGCCCCTTCTGAATCAGGTGCTGGGTAATCTGACACATACCATCCATGTGATAAGAAGAAACCACCGTACAAGGAAAATCATCGAACCAGCGGTCCAGCATCACCAGGGGTATACCCATGGCTTCCAATTCAGAAAGTTTACCCACATTTGCGTTCGGGTCAGTAGGAAATATCAAGACCCCTTCAACCTTGCTGCGAATACATTTGTCAATAATATCCACCTCAGAGGAGACATTCTTATTGCTGCATTCCAGCACCATGGAGTAACCGCCGGTGGCAAAAACCTCCTGAGCGCCGCTGATGATGTTGATGATCGTACTTTCCGTTTGTTCATAGTACATAACCACCAGGGCAACGATCCCCGTGTCCGCCGATTTGGGATGGACGAGTTCTCTGGCATTTGATTCTGCTACAAAGCTACCCTTTCCCTTGATGCGTACAACCTTGTTTTCGTATACCAGATCCGAAAGCGCCTTGCGTACCGTCATAATACTGAGCCCATAGAGCCTGCTGAGTTCATTTTCACTAGGGATACGGGCAGCGGACGTTAATTCTCCATTTTTCATCTTTTTGAGCAGTTCTTCCTTAAGAAAAACATACTTGGGAACCTTAACTTCCATAGCCTAACTCCTTAAGTTCTACTACGAGGTATATGGCTCTTATTATACCATGTTTGATGGATTTGTCGAGAAAAAAGAATTTAAATTTGGAAAATAACTATTTTTCCTGAAATTTTAACCAGTAAAGAAAAACATAAAATAGTAGAGATATACCTAGTATACTAAGTTCTGAATTTCTCCCCCCGAAATTCCCTCGCCGCCCTGTTCATGGCCAAATAATTTGCCGCAGGAACATAGGGCGCAATAGAATTGCCGGAACCAAGGGCAAATCCGCAGCGCTTTGATGCGTAGGCACAGGTTTCCTTGACCAGTTCGGCGATCTGTTTTTCATCCTCCCTGACCAGATGATCCATGTCGATACCGCCAAATAGTGCAATCCTGTCGCCGTAGGTATCAACCCAGTAGGGGAAGGGGGCAATCTGATCTTCGTTTGAATGTTTCGCGTTTATCCCAATCCCTATCAAATCATCCATAACTGGGAATATTTTACCGCAGCAATGGAGAACAAAGGGGTGTTGGTTGCCATGCACCACGTTTATTACCCGCTTATAGGCGGGTAATATATGTTCGCGGATATCATCCGGGGACAGCAGGGTACTGGTTTTATATCCTAAATCATCCCCAAAGCGCATAATACAATAGGCGTTGGAAAAGGTTTGTATAAAATCTTTCCATATTTGTTCTATAACATCGCCCATTTTTTGAAAGAGTAATGGAAATAATTCCTCGTCCTCATATTTCATGATACATAATTTTTCATAGCCCACAATGTCCTGGATACATTCAAAAACACCGTTCCCCGGTCCACCTACCCCTTTCATCCCCGCAGGAAGATTATTGCTAAATGCCTGAAACAGGGGATAATATTTTTCTTTGAATAATTCGGGAACCTTCTCCCAGGGATACTTATTAAAATCCTCCATAGTGTGAACTGACCCCGGTTCGTGTCCGTACAAAGCCTTGTTTCCCGGCAACACATCGGAGATAATACACTCGAACGGTATGGCGTCATACCCCATATCTTCAAAAAAATTATTGTATATCCTGAAATATTCATTCAGCTCCGGTTTACCACCGTTGATCAGATCGGAAAATTTTTTATTAATAATATCTTCAATCACATTATTTGCTACAATATGATCATATAAAGATACCCACCCGCTTTGTTTATTTCTAACCGCGTCGACAATTCTCGTATAATCACCCATAATTTAGCATCCTTCTCTTATTATCTATTGGTCGTTAACAAAAATCCCGAACAGCCTTAAACATCTCCACTACATTGACCGGGGGAATATCCGCAAGGATATTGTGGACCTGCTGGAAAATAAAGCCCCCACCATTGTTCAGGATCTCCAGGTTCTTCTTCACGTGGGGCCCTATCTCGCTAGGCTTTCCCTGGGGAAGCATCCTACGGGTATCACAGCCGCCGCCCCAAAGGGTCAGCTTGCCGTAAAGTTCCTTTTTTAAGTCCTCCAGGGCCATATCTTTGCAGGTAAACTGTACCGGATTAATGGCGTCAAGACCAGCGTCAGCCAAGAGGGGCATTAAGGGACGGACGCCGCCGCAGCAGTGGAGACAGATCTTCATTGCCGGGAAGCGTTCATGGATATAGGACCACATTTTCTTTTCCCGCGGGTAAAAGAAATCCATGTACACTTCCGGTGAAAACTGGGGACCACCCTGGGTACCCATATCATCTCCAAAACCGATCACATCAATGTAATCCCCCACCGAATCAAGGTAGGCCTTCAGGTTGACCATGTGCCTATCCAACAATACATCTAAAAATTTGTGTATCCGCTCGGGGTTTGCCAAAAGATCGCAGAGCAGATTATCCATGCGGAATATATATTGGGCGGTTTCCACCAGATTACCACCAAAGATACCGTAAATTGCCCGATCAGTTTTTCCCCTGGTGGCAGCGGCAATTTCACGCAGCTCCCGGGCGCCGGCGGGGGTCTTAAAATCTATTGGCATGGGCGGACTGGGAACCATGAGCCACATCACATCGTTTTGTATATCATCGTAATCGGAAAAATCATCCTTTTCATCATCATTAGCCAGGGGATATAGGGCCTGTTCAAAATAGTAACAACCCTGCGGCTGCTTGCCGACAATGGTCCCCTTAGAATTATAGATAAAACTACCGTTTCCCTGGCGGCGCACATCAACACAGACCGGAACCTTACAGGGGGTACCATCTTCAAGTTCCCAGTCCTTCCAGTATTCCGGTTTTTTATCAAAGTCGCAGCCAAGCTGAAAGGTGTCCACATCGAATTTATCGAGTACATCCTGTTCAACAATAGCAAGCTGCTGGATAATATCGTATATATACAGCGGACTTGGAGGAAGGTCCAGATATTTGCGTAAATTTTGATACGCTATTACATTAATGCCGCTGGATCGATGGGCATTAAAGTCTATGGGTACCCGATCGGGCTGTTTAAAATTCAAGGAAGCCATTACCCTTTCTCTGCTTGTCATTGTTTAATCCTCCTATAACTATAAGAACACATTTATTTCTATTCAGTAAGACCGGACTGCATGGTAAATCCCTTAATAAAATACTTTCGTAAAACAATAAATAATAATACGGTGGGGATGGATGTAAAAATTACTCCGGCCATCATAACGGGAATTTTTCCTCCACCGGTACCGGTAGACTGGGCTACCGCCACCATGATGGGTCTGACCTTTTCGCTTGAAGAAAGGATCATGCCAAAGAGCAGATCATTCCAAATCCACATTCCCTGAAATAATGCTACCACCGCGGTGGGCGCTTTTAACTGGGGCAGATAAATACGAAAAAATATTCCCACCGGCCCGCATCCGTCTATCATGGCTGCCTGCATGATCTGATTATCCATGTTCAGAAAATAACCGCGGTACAAAAATGTTGCAAATGGGGTACATATGGCGGAATACAACAGTATCATGCCGAACTTGGTGTTATAGATGTTCAAAAAATTGTAGGTGCGCATTAATGGTATGAGGTAGAGCTGAAAGGGAAAAATAGTGCCGCTATAAATAAGCAAAAAGATAAAAAAACTGCCCCTGGGACGAAGTTTAGTAACCGCAAACGCCGCGGTAGATGAAAGGATAACGCAGAAGAAAACGCCGCTAATAGAATAGATCAGTGAATTCAAAAAGTTTATTTGCAAGCGATAATAGGTAAAAACTTCTTTTAAATTGTTTAGTATATAAAAACTTTTTGGCGGCTCATAGAATTTGGTATTTAGATATTCCGCCGGTGTTTTAAAAGCAACCATCAGGGTGGAAACAATGGGCAACAGCCAAATTAAACAGAGGACTATTAAAAAGAGGTACACTAAAATGCCGACAGCCGGATTTTTTCGTTTCATTTTACCGCCCTCCCCTTCTATTTATTATCCGCATGATCCACTGCGGAGGTTGTTTTCATATAGATAGCGGTAATCGGCAGGATGAGCAGGGTAAGAAATACTCCGATAGCCGCGCCATAGCCCTGGTGGTTACGCTGAAAACTTTCGACAAACATACTCACCGCCAGAGTTTCCGAGGAACGCACCGGGCCGCCCCGGGTCATGATATAGATGAGGTCAAAGGCCTTGAAGGAGTTGACAATGGCCATACCAACCACAACGGTGGTGATTGGCTTAAGCATGGGAAAGGTAACGTAGATAAATGTTTTCCACCTATTGCAGCCGTCAATACGGGAAGCTTCAATCTGTTCCGCAGGTATTGAGGTGAGGCCCATAAGAAACATCACCAGATTTCCCCCAAGCTGCTGCCAGCTCCAGGCAATAAGCAGGGAAATGTTATTGGTAGGAACCTTATACAGCCAATCAACTTTTACATTGATTCCCAGGAGCCGCAGGCACTCATTCAACACACCGTATTCTTTTGAATACATGTACCACCAGATTGCTCCAACAGAAACAAAGGAAATAGCCAGGGGCATAAAAAACACCGACTTGATAAGGGTTTCTCCCTTAATACCATTTACAAATACTGCCACCAGGAGACCGGCGCCTACAGAAAATACAATGGTAAAGGCTACCCATATAAGCGAATTCAACACGGAACGAAGAAAATTACTATCGAGAAACATATGGACGTAATTGTTGAAACCGACAAATTTCATTGCCGAAAGGCCGTCACTTTCGAACAGGCTGAGGTATATGTTTTGGAACATGGGAATGATAAACATAACGGTTACTACAAAAACTGCCGGGAAAGCAAAAATATAACCCCATCGATGAAATAGTTTATTCAAAATCTGCTCCAAACTTTTAGTGATTAATAATACCGGAGGGATGCGGCGCTTACCACAGTACCCTCCGGCATTACTTTTACTACAATGCGGCGCTATTTAAAATAGGCATCGCAGAGTTTTTGAATATCCGCGCAAATAGCCTGCGGGTTTGCGGGGCTTACAATAAATTCCTGGAATTTAGCGTTAACCTGCAGCATAAGTTCCGTTGGCATATTTTCCCAGAAACGGGTAAGGGTAATGTAATTACCATCCACAATTTCTTTTTGTATGGCCTGCTGCATGGGAGACAGGAACGAGGTATCGGATTTGGAATTCACCGGGAAGCTTCCCACCTGCTTTGCCAGGAAGGTATTACCCACGGGACTCATGAAATAATCCACCGCCTTCATTGCCGCGTCCAGATGGGGTGCGTTCTTAGCAACCAGGATCGGCGAGGGTTCCAGGATCGCCCGGTTTTTGCCGTCCTTAGTTTTAATGAAGAAGAAACCAATTTTGCTTTCCGGCACGCCTGTGTCAATAAGGTTGGTCTTTAAGAACCAGGTACCGCCAATGATCATGGCAAGCTGATTGTCGTTAAAGAGCCGGGGCACATCACTGAAGTAGTTGACCGATGGATCGGTAAAGTAGCCTTTGTCGATCATGTCCTTCCAGGTAGTGAAGATTCCCACCGCCGCAGGATCGGTCCATTTCTTTTTGCCTGTACAGAGGTCATTGTACAGTTGGGGATCCACGGAGCCGGCAATTTCTTCAAAGGTAATGAAGGCAGGCCATTCGTCAACGATGGTCTGCTGCAGCGGGGTCTTACCCGCCGCTTTGATCTTGGCGCAGTTGGAAATAAATTCATCCCAGGTCGCCGGTGCATTTAAGCCAAGCTGGGAATAGATTTCCTTGTTGTAGTACACCAGCCAGTATTCCACCCCCCAGGGCAGCGCATATTGTTGTCCGTCAATGGTATACATATCCCGGATACCCTGGGAATAATCCGCCTTGTACTTATCCCAAACAGCGGAAGTGGGCGCCAGGAGTCCGTTTTTCTGCAGATCCTGAATCCACGCACCGGCCCACCAAGAAAAGAGATCCGGCGCCGAGTTGGTCGGCAATGCCGAGCGGGTTGCTGCGGTGTACACGTCGGTGGAAGGATATCCAACCGGTTCAAGACTAATGCCGGTCGCCGCTTTCAGATCCTGGCCTGCCTTGACAAAATAGGGATGGTAGTCCGGCGCCCCTGTTTTATCATGGGTAATCGTGATAGAACTTGCCTCACCTGAACCGCCCTTTTGACCGCCCGCCGAAACTGCTGTAATAGTTCCTGTTAGCAGCATCACTGCTGCCAATACCGTTACAATCTTTTTCATTTTTACTCCCTCTCAATATTAATTAAGCACAAGCTGTGCTTTTTACTAAATTAATCTTCCGTCCAAAATAGGACCATGGCATTAACCAGAGCAATTTTCAGACAACGGATAGGGCGATCAATCCCTTTCAACAACTACTCCACCCATCAAACCCGCCAAACCAGGGATTTATTCCGTGTTATACAAAGAGAAACGCCTTAACAATTTTATCATAATAAAAAACATAAAAAATGGTACCATGGGAATATTGAGCTGTCAATCAATTTTTTTTCAATATAATGCATTATTTTTCAAATGGCAGGTACCGCAATTTCCCCCTATCCCCATTGAGGAATCCCTGATTATCAGCTTCCCCGGGATGCTCACTGTTTTTGGTTCGCTGAGCCCGTATGGAGCATCCGTTTCAAAGGCCGTATGGGTACATGAAATTTATTTGCAACTAGTAGAACTGTGGCGTAAAAAAACAAATATGGACGGTTTTTTACTATGAATGACTGGCGTTCACAGCGAAGCTTGCTGATAAATCCCGCTGCCCTTAGTGCCCCGCAGTTTCCTGAATAACCCTCAGGGTTTTTTCCGCACAGCGATCCCAGGAGAATGCTTCTACCCGCTTGAGTCCCTGGCTGCGGCATTCCAGGTAAGTGTCCCGGTTGGTGCTCATGGTAACCATACGATCCGCCATATCCTCCGGACTGGTGGGGTCGAAATACAGGGCGGCGTGTTCCGCCACTTCCGGCAGGGCCGCGGACCGTGAACAGGCCACGGGTACCCCTGAAGCCATGGCTTCCAGTACCCCTAAACCGCCTCCCTCATACAGGGAGGGAACCACCACCATATCGGCGCCGGAATAGAGCTCAGGGAGATTTTTTGCCGGAAAATGGCCGGTAAAAAAGATATCACCCCGATATTTGCTCAAAGCCCCGGCGTTCTTGATAATATCCGCACGGTTGCTGTCCGAACCGGCCAGGACCAGGCGGTGGGGGAACCGGGTTCGTTCCTTAAAAATATCAAAGGCCTTGATAAGCCGGACATGGTTCTTAACGGGATGATCCAGCCGGGAAACGCAGAGTATGTAGGGACGGCGGAAACTGAAGGGCTGGATCAGTACCACGCTTTCCTCGTTTTGGGGCCGGGGGTAAAAAACCGATAGATCAATCCCGTTGGGAATCACATCAACCAAAGATTCCTTGACCCCCATCCGCTCAACCAACTCCTGTTTAACCCATTGGCTTACCGCAATGATCCGGTCCAGATGGCGCAGAGCCCGGGGGAGACCTATGCGGAGTATCATCCCCAAATGTTCCCGGACACCCCGCCTTCCCCAATAGGCCGCCATATCATGAACCACCCCAATACTTGGGCAGGGGGAACCCTGGGGCAGCTGCTTATGGGCAGCGGGGAAGAAACAGGCATTGTACTTCCGCTGTGCCGCAAATTCCGGGTACTTATGAATATGCCAGATGGTATTGGCGGTATTGCCGTTGAAATGACATTTTGAAATAAATTCCAGGTCCGGAGCGGTTTCTGTATAGGCATAACGGTCATAATCCCATCCAAAGAGCTCATAGAGGTCACCGGAGGGAGGAATTCGTTTTAATATTTGGGAAAGATATACACCGACCCCGGATGTCCCGCCGTCGCAGTTAAAGGTGTCGATACCAACCTTCATTATACATACCTCTATGGTATATTCTAACGGAAAATTTATTTTTAAGATATTCCTTTTTTCCCACCCTTTTCCACTTGCGACACAATGTATAGCGTGATATAATGTTATATAAAGAATTGTGCGCTATAGGTGTAACGCTATATATAGCCCCATTGAGGTAGGATATGCGCTGTCCCCACTGCGGGAATTTTGACGACAAGGTAATAGAATCCCGGACTCTGGCCAATGGGGATGCCATACGGCGCCGGCGGGAGTGTAACGGCTGCGGATACCGGTTTACCAGCTATGAGAGGACTGAGGACAAGCAGTTCATGGTGATAAAGCGGGATGGCCGCCGGGAACCCTTTGCCCGGGAAAAGATTGAGCGCGGGGTTCAGCGGGCCCTGGAAAAACGGCCGGTATCCCAGATGAGTATCGAGAACCTCATCAATGAAATAGAGGACGCCACGGCCATCATGGGTAAGGTAAACCACGAGATCGATGCCGCCGCCATAGGCGATTTAGTCCAGCAAAAGCTGAGCGCTCTGGATAAGGTGGCCTATATCAGGTTTGCCTCGGTGTACCGTCATTTTGAAAATGTAGAAGAATTTGTGCGGGAAATACAAAAATTGGGAGAAGTCCCGCCGCATCCTTGAGGCGATATAGATTGGGGCTGGGTTTCTTACCCGTCGGCGGGGGGACGTCGACGGGTACAGAAAGCCCGGGGAATAGGTCCAAAAAGGTACCCGGAGCAGGTGGTCTGCCTGAAACTCCGCCGCCGTTACCCATCGCTATGGTGTCGTTCGCTTGGGAGTGGTTTTTGGAGGGGTGACAGTAGAGTTATCGCAGGCGGCCGCCCGGTTCTGCCTGGCCTGCTATTTTTAGGTTCAGAGTTTGGCGATATCCCCGGGTACGAGTTGTAAAATGCCGGAAATCTCCTCACCGGAAAAGCCCCTGGCCTTAAGTTTCCGGGCGGACTCCAGCTTTTCCTGATACGCCTTTTCCTCAGCTTCTTCCCGGCCTTCCTCTTTACCTTCCTCTCTGCCTTTGGCTTCACCCCAGATAATACCTTCCTCCCGGCCGGCGCTTAGGCCCTTTTCGTAGGATTCCTTTTCCCGATGATATTGGTCATACAGGAACTTTTCACGGGACTCCGCCAGTAACCGTTCCCGCTCGTCCTCGCTCAGTTCCATCAGCGTGGCCACCGCTTTCTTTATTACCGGGTCTTTTTCCGCTACCATCATGAAATCCTCCTCGGTCTCGCTGGTGAAAAACTGAGACCATATATATAAGTCTGAACCGTCGCTCTGTTCCGGCAGCTTGGGCAGTTCCAGGGTGTTGATTTCCAATAAATCGCTAAATTCGGTCCCCGTTTCCCGGTTCAGCAGGGCATATCTATTATAATAATCCTTTTCCTCGGGAATGAGAATATCATTGATGATGATGATACAGACAACCCGGTTAGCCTG
>NZ_AEEA01000057.1 GCF_000297095.1 Treponema primitia ZAS-1
AGCCTGAGAAGGACCGTATCATCTACTCTTCAATTCCGGTTTTCGGCAGTAAGCTCATGCTCTCCGACTGCCCCTCGGATTATCCCTGGGTTGGGGGCAATAACTTCGCCCTGGTACTTGGTTCCGGGGATGAAAAGGAAATCCGCCGTATCTTTGAAACCCTGCGCAAAGAAGGTGAAGTACGCATGCCCCTGGGGAAGACCTTCTTCAGCGAGCTCTTCGGCATGGTAAAGGACAAATTCGGGATCATCTGGCAACTCAGCAAGACGCCCGTTTAATGCGTCTCCCTCCCATAGCTCCGTTTACACGATCTTCCATGAAATGTTATAATACTTAGTAGTATATGCTCAAGGATAAGGTACATTATGTTTAAAAATCTAAGCCTGAGGTTTAAGATCTTCTTTCTGGTTTCGGCGGTTGTCATTGTTTCGTTTCTGACCCTTACCATAATCGTTTCCAACAGGTCTATCGGGATGGCGCAGAAAGACGCTTTCAGCCTGGCCCAGGAAACGGCTGATAAATACAAAAATGCAATTATAGCGGAGTTGCAGGGCGCCCGGATAACGGCGGAAACATTCTCAACGGTTTTTGAAACCTTAAAGGATTATAACCTTACCGACCGGGATATGATGAATGATATACTCAAAAATGCCCTGGCGAACAAGGAATACATCACCGCTTTCTGTATCGCCTATGATCCCGATGCCCTGGACGGAAAAGATGCCCTGTATGCGGGGCTGGGGCCGGCCTATGACGAGACCGGACGCTATGCCCCGTATTGGAACAAACTGGGGGGCAATATCGACGTTGAATTTTTGCCCGCCATCGACAGCGAAGACTGGTATATCGTTCCAAAGACTGAACGCCACGAATATATCACCGACCCTTACCCGTATGGGCTTCAGGGACAAACGGTTATGCTGGCCAGTTTGGTTTTTCCGATTATTCATAGTGAAAAATTTATCGGTATCATCTCTTCCGACATCGTCCTGGACAAGCTCCAGGAAATGGCCGCCAAGGTAAATCCCCATGGACAGGAAGGATATACGGAAATCATTTCAAATTCAGGCGCCGTTATAGCGCATCCCAACAAAGACTATTTGGGAAAGGATTTAGCGGAAACTTTGGTGGAAGGCCAGAGCCGGCTTCAATATATTGATGAGATCAAAAGCGCCATAAAGAGCGGCGAAATGTATATTTCAACGGGCAAGCATTTTTATACCGTATATATGCCCATCCAATTCAGTAGTGTTACGAATCCCTGGTCAGTTGCGGTCAGTATTCCCATGGCGAAAATTATGACCAATGCCAACAGTATTCGTAATTACGTTATTCTGGTTTCAATTATCGCAATATGTGTAATCGCATTTGTGTTATACTTTATTGTACGGAGCGTTACAAAACCTATACTTATACTTTCGGATACGGCCAAAACCCTTGGGGAAGGCCATTTTGATACCGAGGTGCCTCTTATCAAGAGTAATGATGAAATCGGGGCCCTGTCAAGGGCATTCAAGTTTATGGTAGAAAAACTGAACGGCGCCATGACAGAAGCCGTGGATGCGAATAAGGCGAAGGGCCTCTTTATGGCCAATATAAGCCATGAGATTCGCACACCGCTAAATGCCGTTATGGGGCTGAACGATCTCCTGCTTAAAACTAATGTGGATGATAAACAGCGGGACTACATTGAAAAAATAAAAGGCGCTTCCGCAACCCTGCTCGGCCTGGTCAATGATATCCTCGACTTTTCCGAAGCCGAAGAAGGGCACATGAAACTGGAAAACGCCCCCTTTGATATACGGAAAATGTTTGATGAGCTTTCGGTATTTTTCCGGGAGAAAAACAAAAACTCTCCCCTGGAGCTGCGGTTTGAACTGGATTCCGCCCTTCCCGCCTCCCTTATGGGGGATGAGCGGCGGCTAAGGCAGATCTTTACCAATCTTACCGATAACGCATATAAGTTTACCGAAAAAGGTTCCATCACAGTTCGTGCAGCCGTGTCCAAGCATGACAGTAATAGTGTGGCTCTGGACTTTGCGGTACGCGATACGGGTATAGGCATGAGCCAGGATCAGATGGAAAAACTATTCGCCGCCTTTGACCAGGCGGATAATTCCGCAACCCGTAAATACGGAGGGGCCGGCATAGGGCTTGCGGTCACCCGTGAAATAGTGGAGCTCATGGGCGGGAAGATTTCCGCCACCAGTGAACTGAAAAAAGGCACAACATTCATGTTTTCCTGCACCTTCCCGCTTGTGGCGCCGCTGGCTGTGCCGCTGGCTGTGCCGTTGGCAGTGCCGTTGGCAGTGGAAAAACCCGCGATCCAAGATGCGGCGCCTACGAACACTGAAAATGCCGTATTGCATGGGGTACGCGTTTTACTGGTGGAAGACAATGAAATTAACGTCATGATCGTTCAGGAACTCCTGAATGTGGTTGGTATGGAAGTTACTACGGCGCAAAACGGTCAGGAAGCTTTGGATATTCTTGCAGATAAAGCCAAGTCACGGCTCCCGCCCTTTGACCTGGTGCTGATGGATCTCCAAATGCCCGTTATGGACGGTTACGAGGCTACCCGGCTCATCAAGGAAAACCCCGAATACAAGGGTATGCCGGTTTATGCGCTGACAGCCCATGCGTTCCCCGAGGAACGGGAACGCTGCCTTGCGCTGGGCATGGAAGACCACCTGACCAAACCCATTGATATCGATACGTTTTACAGCGCCCTGCGAAATGCGGCGGCCTCGAAAAAGTAACGGTTAAACAAAGCATGTCTTTAGAACTATCCTACATAGCAACGAGTATCGTTTCCAATAGTTTTTTGTAAGCCAAATCAATATTATAATCAGTTCCAGGGCTTAAAATTGGAGTAATATCCTGACGAAATCCAGGATCGGCTATTTTCAACTTCAAATTCAAAGCATATTCCTTTGCAGAAGGAATTTCATGATCAGGAAAAGAAATATAACGTTTGTAACATTTGACTGTCCGCAGAAGGTCAAGTTTCCCGCTTTCAATGGCACAGTAGAGGTCAAAAAGATCCCGCCCTTTTTTCCGCTGATATAAGGCTCGTATTTTCGTACCCATAAGTTCATCCAGTGTATAGGTATTTATTTTGCACCCCCCGGAGTACCATTGATTCTCCATGGAGAATGGGACCACTGTTTTTCCAAGCTCGGTAAAATGCTCTTTGCAGTTAATTTCAATTTTGAGTTTCCGTATCGATACGGGGGGAAAAGTCGTCTCAAACTGGAATAACAAAACATTATTGCTCATCTTTTGTCTGGTCTTGGAATCGCCTATAAATGACAAAACTTCTTTTAATCTGTCCAGGGTCTGCCCGATTGGTTCAGAATTAACCTGGACCAAGTCAATGTCTTCTGAATAGCGCTTCGGCGGCGGCAAGTATAATTTATGTATTGCAGTCCCGCCCCGAAACGCCAGTTTTGCGGATAAAAAATCATCGCTAAATATCGCAACAAGGGTTCTGCTGATGAGTAGATCCTGCTCTATATTGTGCATGTCTTTCCAGGGCGCCTTATTAGCCCATTCGGTAATTGCCGCTCTTGGTATCATATATCCGGCTCCACAGTATAATTGATTTCAACCTTCCATTTTTGACTGACCGGGTAAATCCCCTTCCCTTTTTTGCCGGTATTTGGAACCAGCGGGACTTTGCGAAAACTAATCCCTGCTGCAATAATTTTGTCAAAAAGAACGCCGGATATCTCTTTCTCTTCCAGCACTTCATCAAAAATAAAGCCCAATCTTTGAAGAACTGCCGGAGGAACCCCTAAAAAAAAGTCTTTCGCTACTCGGTTAAAATCCGTGGTTTCCGCTAATTCTGAAAGTACGGTCGCTATATGCGAAATACCCCCTGCTCTTTGAGGATAGAGCAACAGATCGATGGCAGTCAATTCCGGAGAAGAAACCTTTATTATACCGCTGTTTACTGTTTTTGTGACAAGGTATGAACCGGGTATAACTTTCTTTTCTATCATTTCCAGCCTGATGCCGGAAACCATTTTATCCCGAAGATGTTTCTCGCAGACAACCTGAAATACTTGGGGTGCCTGGTGCGCTGCCCCTTCCAATGCGGCGGCGCTCAGCAACCCTATGTAGTATTGCGAACCGATATACTTCATAAGATGCCCAATGTATTCGGACGGCGGCGCCACAGCGGAAAGTCCATATTCCGGCAAACTGATGACATAAAACCCCTGCCAGACAGACCTGATTTTTCCTGACTTGGAAAGCCTGAAGAGCGTATTTTTGATATTACAAGCGGGCATTTCGGGAAACTGTTCCTTTGTCTCTTCGATGGAAAAAGAGGATTTGCCCATCTTTGGCAGGTCTTCAACCCAATACCGAACCTGGCTATATCTTTTCATGACTTTCCTACAATTAACGCGCATTTATAATTAAATTATGATGCTTTTTGCGCTTTTATTGCATTATAGGACATTAACCTGCTATATGTCAATCCTTATTACTTGCCTAAAAAGGCTGCCTGGTGTAGGGCGATTCCTTCCAGACGTATGCCATCTTCTCCCGCTGCTGAGGAGACTGGGATTACCTTGGCCAGGACTTCCAGGGGGCGTTCCGGATTGACGGGAACGGAAAAGTTAAAGACTACCTGGACTATACCTTCCAGGGTGCTGCGGGTGTCGTAGCCCACCAGGAAATCAAAGGATGTGCTGTCCTGGGCTTCATTAAGATTTGTGGCCATGCCACGCCAAATGATATAACAGTCACGGTATAAGAGGGGGTCCTGGTTGACCTCGGCGTAGGGGAAACGATCCTTCAGGGTATCAAAGCCCGGAACTTCCATGTAGGAGATGAGGAGCCGGGCCTTGTTTTTAATCGGATCCGAAGCGTTGGATTCGATAAGCCGGTTCAGGGAAACTTTGGCAGCCTCATCCCGGTATTCTATAAAGAGTTTGCGCGCAGCCTCATAGATCTCCAAAACCTGGTTCCGGGTGAGAATGTACCGGAAAGTCCCGCCGGTCTGAACCGGCGTTTCCCGGTCCTCCCGTTCCAGGGCAAGACCCACAAGCCCTCCCCTTTCAGACGAAACAACCTTGCCCAGGGGAATTACCCCAAGCTTAACCAAAATACCCCCGGCCAAGGCTAAAAACAGGATCACCCCAACAACGGGAACAAATAACCGCTCTACAGTAAGGGGCAGTTTGGGAGCCGGCGGGAAAAGCTGGGGAGCTTTCCCTGAATCTATCCAATTCTGGATCCCCTCGGGACCGCTGTTTTTCCGCAGTACCTGCAGGGCCTTCTTGGCAATCCGGTTCCGGCTTTCCGAATCCAGGACTTCCAGGTATAAATCCACCGCTTTTCCCGTATCGCCCCGGTGGAGATAACACACCGCCATCCCCAGCAAAACCGAGGGGTCCAGCATTTTGATTTCCCGGGCGCGCTTAAAATAGGTAAAGGCCCCCCCTAAATCACCGGCCCGCAAACAGGCGCTTCCCAATATATAATAATAGTTAAAGGAATCGTGGTACCGGACTACCTCTGGCTGGAGTATACTGATTACATCCCCATATTTTTTCCGCATTAAAAGACGGACTGCCCTGGATAAAATCGGATCAAGTCTCATCTTATGCTAAACCCTTTAGCCGCCTTACCAGGGCTCCCTTATCCACGGCGCTGAAAAAAGCCGATCCAGCGACCATGATATCAACCTCCGCCTCCCGGGCAGAGGGGGCGGTAGCTTCGTTTATGCCCCCGTCAACGGAAATAAGGTAATCTCCCCTCCCCGCTTCTCTAAACTTAACCAGATCCCGGACTTTTTCAAAACATTCCGGAATAATGGGCTGACCCCCGTAACCGGGGTTGACGGTCATAATCAGGATAAGATCCACAAAGGGAAGCAGGGGTTCTATAAGGGATACCGGTGTAGAGGGTACGATACTGATCCCGGCCTTTTTGCCCTTCTCGTGAATAGCCTGAAGGAGCCGGTGGGAGTGAACCGCCGCTTCAGTGTGAAAGGTGATATAATCCGCCCCGGCCTGGGCAAAGGAATCGATAAAATTAGCGGGATTCTGGACCATCAAATGAACATCAAAAATTTGGGCTGTATGGGGACGGAGATCCGCCACCATTTTAGGACCAAAGCTTATATTGGGGACAAAACAACCGTCCATCACATCAAGATGGACCCATTCCGCTCCGGAGGAGCCTATAAGGGCCACTCCATCGGCCATGAAGGAGAAATCAGCTGAAAGCACCGAAGGCGCAATTATGGGTATCCGCATATCTTGATGATACCGGCGCGGCCCCCCCTTGTAAAGAACCGTATAAATGGTATAATACAAAGGATACTTTTATCAGAATGTCATTTATTATACAAGCCTTCAGCTTGGTTTTGTAAGGAAATTATTCACACGCCGTTATGCGGCTGGCGAAGCAAGCCATGAGCGAAGAACAACCAATACAGAGGCTCATTCAGAAGGCCTATGAAAATCTGAAAACCTCTGACGCTGCTTCGGCCATAATGGCGTTGGATGAAGCGCTTAAGATAGATTTTGAGAATCCGGAAGTGGTGTACGCCCTAACGTGCATTCAATGGTGGCTTAACCGGATTAAGGGCGCCGAGGGTGAAGCCCAGGGCAGTACCTTTCTAGAGCAGAGCGATACCTATGCCCGAGGGGAGTTTATCCTCTCCCAGTGGGACGCTTTTTACGGTTTTCTGGATCGTATCGGCGAGGGGGAGACATCCAAATATGACCCCTGCCACTATGCGGTAAAGCGGTTTGTGTTTTCCACCGCTTTGCAGTCCTTCGAGGGTATCCTGGGGGATGGAATTAACCAGCATGACCCTGAATTGCTGCTGCAAGTGGGCCGCTGTTACAAAGGGGTGGGGAATTATGAAGAAGCCCTGAAGTACCTGGAACAGGCCGTCCGGTTTAAGCGGGAAGATGGGGAGGCATTGTCCCAACTGGCGGATGTAAATGCTCTAATAGAGGAGACCCGGAGCGCCAAGGCGCTGTTTCGGGAGGCTTTCTTTATGGATGCACAAAAAGTGGACATTCGGTCTATGGAATCGGAGATGATCCTGCGGCTGCGGGATCGGGTAAAAGCCCTGGGGTATACGGGCAAGGAACTTTTGGAATGGATACCCATTTATGGATGTTTATACGGGATATTTTCGGTCAAGCGTGAGTTAAAGCAGGTTGAATTAGGGCGCTTGAAACAATCAATTTTTACCCTGGAAAACGCCATTCGAGGCAAGCCGGAAGATCTGGACCTCCTTATCCCCCGGCTGATTAACCGGTATTTTTGGTTAATCGACCATTACGAAAATGTTCAGGAAGATCCCGCATTAATAGCGGAGACCCTGTTGAAGATAAAGATTTATGATCCCGCCATATACGAACGGTATATAGGTTAGTTTTGAATGATGGAGTTGTGAGATGTCTGAAGCTCTTTTGAAAAATGTCCAGGAAATGCTCAATGAGGAAAAGTGGACCAGGGCCACCCTCAGCAATTATTCTACCAACCAGTTTAAAGAGCTGGATGTCCTCTTAAAAGAAGCCCGGGATGCACGGGCCTACGATGAATTAAAAAAGCTCTGCGATGAGCACCTGGTTCATACGAAGAACAGCATCATCGCCCTCTATCTTTCGGGGATGATCGCCCTATCCCGGCAGCTCATCGACGACTCCGCCCTGATCAACCTGGTTACCATTTTTGTGGATAACCATAAGTGGAGCATCGTAAAGTACCTCTGTGAACGTATCCTGGATTACGGAGAATCGAAATTCGCCCTGCGTACCCTGGCGGAATGTTATAAAAACGATAACGAAGAGACGGCCATATACGACATCTGGGAACGGCTGGTCAAGGTAGACTACGAAGAAGCGGATCTGGCAAAGTCCCTGGGGGAATACTACGAAAAACAGGGAAAGATAGAAGAGGCGGTGGACTACTATAAAAAAGCCCTGCACCGGTATATCAACAAGGCCCTGTTTACCAATGTCCGGGAAATATGGGCAAAGCTGATCGAATATAATAAAGAAGATATCGACTTTTTTCTCCATGTCCAGAAGAAAATCGCCAAGAATATTAGTAAAGACAAGGCAGTACTCCTGCTCAACGATGTGTACATTTACTGTAAGGAGAAGGGCGATATCGAAACTGCCATCAGTATCTGTAAAATAATTTTGCAGTACGATGAACGGGATGAACCGGCCCGGAAAGAAATCACCGAGTGTTTCAGGCTGAAATACGCGGGACACAGCCAGTTGGAAGAATATATCAGGATATCCAACCTTACCCAGAAATACCGCAATGTCCACGAGGCGATCACGGATTTTGAAAAGCATATCGCCTTTGATAAGGGGAACTTTGTATTCCACCGGACCTGGGGAATCGGGCGTATCGCTAAGGTACAGGGTGATGAGATTGTCATTGATTTTGCAAAGAAACGGGAACATTCCATGTCCCTCAAAATGGCGGTAAATGCCCTGCAAACCATATCGAAGGGTCATATATGGGTACTCAAGGCCACCAAGAAAAAGGAAGAGCTCCACGACAAGGTGAAGGAAGATCCCGTCTGGGCCTTAAAAACGGTGATCCGCAGTTTTAATAACACCTGTGACATCAAGCACATGAAGGCGGAATTGGTACCCAGCATCCTTTCTTCCGGAGAATGGACCACCTGGAGCGGTAAGGCCCGGGACATCCTCAAGGCGGATCCCAGTTTTGGTGTGAGCCCCGATAATATCGACATTTTTACGGTCCGGGACAGGCCTATCAGTATAGAGGAAAAACTCTACAATGAATTTAAGGCGGAACGGAATTTCTTTGATCGGGCCGTGACTATCCGGAATTATGTAGCCCAAAAGGACGTGGAACTGGATTCCGAATACTTTACCGAAATGTTTGCCTACTTCTCGGCTTACCTCCGGTCAAAAAACCAGGTTAACGAATTTGTGGTGGCCTCCTACCTCCTGGTAAAGGATCTGGTAGGCCGGTATCCCTATTTGGGCGCCGGACTATCCCTGAACTTTATTGAGATATTTGAAGGTATTGAAGATGTGCCGGCCCTGTTCTTAAGCCTGAAGGATGCTAAGTTAAAGGAAGAATTCATCCATCATATCCAGCTCTTTGTCCCCAGCTGGCCGGATATTTATATCAAGCTTTTTCCCTATGCCATGACCGCTTCCATTGTTACCAATTTGAAAAAGGAAGGGTATGAGGATAAGCTCGTTACCCTGACCCAGTATTGTTTTGAAAACTACCGGGATCACCGGGAGATCCGTGATGCGGTGGTATGGATTCTAAAAAACTTCAAAGACGAAAGCTGGTTTGAAAAAGCCGCTCTTACCCTGGAGCGTAAACTTATCGTCCTTATCCATATCCTTAACATCACCTACAGGGAAATTGAGAATCACCGGGATACCGCAGAAAACAGAAAAATTAACAAACAGGTTTATACCCTGCTCTTTAAGGATGATGTATTAACCAAATTTATCGACGAGGCGGATCCGGACACGATTACCCGTATCTACACGCTTATTGAGGATGTAAAGGATCTGGACCCCGCAGATAAACTGAGCTTACGGAACCGGGTACTCCAGAAGAATCCTACCTTCAAGTTCCTTGGGGATACGGAAAAAACTATTGTTTCCCGGGGGCTCCTGGTTACCATGTCCAGGTTTGAAGAAAAACAACGGGAACTGGCCCACATTATGGACGTGGATGTGCCTGCCAACTCAAAGGAAATCGGCTTCGCCCTTTCCCTGGGGGACCTGCGTGAAAATGCGGAATACAAGGCCGCCAAAGAAAAGCAGGACCTCCTCAATTCCACCGCTGCCAAGCTGAAAGACGAAATTGAACGGGCCCAGCTTTTCGATCCCAGCACAATAAACTTAAACCGCGTTTCCTTCGGAACCAAGGTGCTGTTATCCAATGAATCAAACGGCGAAAACGAAGAGTACACCATCCTTGGACCCTGGGAGTCCGACCCGGATAACCGGA
Source organism: Treponema primitia ZAS-1 (assembly GCF_000297095.1). NCBI lineage: Bacteria > Pseudomonadati > Spirochaetota > Spirochaetia > Treponematales > Treponemataceae > Treponema > Treponema primitia. The sequence goes on from NZ_AEEA01000057.1 coordinate 10,000, forward strand.
TCATCTCCTACCTGTCCCCACTGGGCGGAGCTATCCTGAATAAAAAGATTGGAGAGAAATTTAACTTTTCAATTAATGACGAGAAGGTTTCGTACACCGTTAAGGAAATTTCGGCAGTGGCGTTCTAAAGCCCCAGCTTTTCCACAACTACCCGTGATTTGCGGGAGAGGCTGCCGTATTTTTCATCCGTCAATTCCCGTACCTGCTCCGCCAGGGAGCGGAATTCGTTGTTTAATACCATGTCCAGGGCGTAGGATTTCTCCACAACACCGCCGGAAGAAAAGAAACGGCGGGCCAGATCTTCCAGGGCTGTGGTTTTGGCGGAACCCAGAATCCGGAGAAACCCGTTGTATAACGGTGTCTGGTTCTTCCGTTTTGCTTCGTCCAGTTCTTCTATCACCTTGGCGGTGTAGGTATTGGCGTTGTTCTGAAGAAGCATCTCTGCAGAAAGAAGCCTGATACGGTCGGCGTTTTTCCGCTCAGTAAAAAGGGAGGAAAGGAAGTCCAGGCTTTCCTGGTTTCCAATAGCGCCCAGAGCTTTGATTGCCTCATCCTTTACCGCCTGAACATCGTCCCGCTCAGCCCGGTAGCGCAGATAGGGAACCGCTTCCACTAAACGCCTGTCCCTTGCAGCCTGGGCTGCGGCCATGCGGGTTTTGTAATAGGAATCCCGAAACGCTTCAAGGATAGCGCCGTCTATTTCCGGACCGGCGAAAGGACCCAGGGCGGCCACTGCGGTGGAACGCACGTTAGGGTCTGCGGACTCCACCGACAGCAATACTGCGTCAAGCCCGCCGGTATCGCCGATCTTCGCCAGAGCTTCCAGGGCGGACATTCGGAGCACCGCCCGTTCATCGTTGTTTTCCGCAATTTCCCGCAATAAGGGCACCCCCGCAGGTGACTTCACATCCCCAAGGGCAATGATAATTTCCCGGCGGTTTTCTTCCCCCGGGCTGCGGTCATTATAAAAATCGATCAGATACTCCGCCACTGCGGCGGCGCTTTCCTGCTCTTTACGGGTACGGGCCGGCGGGGGTGATGGTGGCAGCGGCGGTTCGGAAGTATCCTCCGCTGTGGTTTCACCCAATTCGTCTTCCGGTTTAGTCTCCGGCGGTGATTTTGCAGCGGCAATAGTATTGCTGCCCGCAGGCATACTGCCGCCGATAAGGCCTAGAGCTTTAATGCAGGCGCTTATGAAACGCTGCTCCTCCGCATCAAGCAATTCCTGAATATAGGGAACCGCCGGGGCAAATTTTATGTTTCCCAAATAGCTAAGAGCCGCCAGCACTGTCTCATTGGCTTCATCGTCCCGCTCCGCAATGGCCTTAAGAGCCCGGTCCTCAAGACCTGCCCTGTCCCGGTCCCCAAAGAAGGAAAAAACGCCGGAAAGGATATTCCGGTTCCGGGTGTTTCTAGCCACCGTAATCAGTTCCGAATCCAGCGTGGCGGTATTTTCATTTTTTAAGGTTTGGATCAGGGTGGCAATCTCCGTCTCTGTACCATAGCGGATAGTTTCCAGCCGCTTGGCATCCTCTGTGGGAAGTACCGCGTTCGCATCTCCCGAATCCGCCTTTACCACCGCCGGAGCAGGAGAGGCAGCAGGAACAACGGCCGGGACTACCGGCGCCGGAGTTAAAACAGCCGGGGCAACCGGTGAAGGATCCGATACGGGGTCTGTTACGGACTGAAGATCGGAATCGCCCCAGGACTGAGCATCCGGTGGTTCCTGGGAATACATCTGAAATAAAAATAAACAGAATAAAACAAGGACAAAGAACTTCTTCACCCGCAACCCTCCGTATACTGCTTGAGAAAATCATTTTTAAATGACAGAAACCTGTTTTCATCAATAGCTCTGCGGGCTTCCTCAACTAAATTGTGGAGGAAATAAAGGTTATGGTAGGAGGCCAGCATGGAACAGAGTATCTCCTGGGTCTTAAAAAGATGGCGCATATAGGCACGGCTGTATTGCCGGCAAACCTTACAATCACACTGGGGATCCATGGGACCGAAATCAAATTCCCGGTCCGCCCGCTTAATGGAAAGATCTCCCCGCCGGGTAAAAACCCGGCCGGTACGGCCGGTCCTGGTGGGAAGTACACAGTCAAACATATCTATCCCCTGTTCAATGGCCGCCAAAATATACTGGGGCGTTCCTATACCCATAACGTACCGGGGCTTTTCCCGGGGCAGCAGGGCGGCGGTATAGGCTAAATATTCCAGAAAAACATCCTCCCCCTCCCCCACCGATAAACCTCCAATGGCGATACCCGGGGTATCTTCCGCCGCCGCAAGGGCAGCGCTCCTCTCCCGGAGGTCCTTAAAAAAATTCCCCTGAACTATGGCAAACAATTTGCCCCCATATCCATTATCGGCCTTTTCCTCCCAAGTCTTCTTAGCTCGTTTAAGCCAATCTGCGGTAATAGTCAAAGCGCTTTCCGCTTCTTTATAGGATATGCCCCACTTGGTGCAAACATCAAGCTGCATCTGGATATCACTCCCCAGAACTGCCTGAATTTCCACCACCCCCTCAGGGCTCAGGCGATGGGTTGAACCATCAATATGGGAGCGGAATTCCACCCCCTCGTCCCGGACCTTTCTGAACGGCGCCAGGGAAAACACCTGAAACCCACCGGAATCGGTAAGGATATTCCGCTGCCAGTTCATAAAGGGATGAAGTCCCCGGGCTGCGGAAATGACATCCATCCCCGGTCTGAGGTACAGGTGGTAGGTATTGGAAAGGATAATTTCAAACCCAATGGATACCAGATCGTCTACGGTTATAGCCTTAACGGTCCCGTTGGTTCCCACGGGCATAAAGACCGGGGTACTCACCGGACCGTGGGGTAAGGTCAGGGTTCCTGTCCGAGCGGAGCAGGAAAGATCACTATGGCGGATTTCAAAAAAAGGTTTCAAAATATTTTTAACTATACTCCGGAAAATCTTTTATGTCAAATGACCAGCAAATTTTTAAGAAAAACCACCAAGATCGCAGAGGAGGCACAGAGGTCACGGAGAACACAATTATTATTATACTAAAACTACTCAATGAAAATGTGTAGTTTACATCTTGCGCGAATCGGCGTTTCTCTATAGTGTGTCCCTATGGAAAAGCAAAAGCCCAGGGTTCTTCTGTTTTTTATAATCTATGGAACCATGTTGTTCTTTGGTTTGGTGGAGAATGTCAAGGGAGTTTCTTATCCCCTAATCAAGACAGAATTCGGCGCTTCCTACGAACAGCAGGGACTTCTGGTCTCCATCATGTCCATCAGTTATGTTTTTTTCAGCCTGATAGCGGGGTTCATAGTTGCCCGTTTCGGGGCCAAGCGGGTATTCCTGGCGGGGTTTCTCTGCGCCATCCTGGGGACGCTTTCGGTTTTTTTTATGCCCAGCTTATGGACCGTGGCAGTTTCTTTGTTTTTTATCTTCGCGGGGTTCGGCTTTTTCGAGGTGGGGGTAAATGCACTGGCAACCCAGGTGTTCACGAACAAAGCCGCCCTGCTGATGAGCCTGCTCCACTTCTTCTACGGCGTCGGAGCGATCGTTGGTCCCCGGGCAGCAGGAATTCTGACTAATACCGGAGGGCTGCAATGGCGGACCATCTACCTCCTCACCATCCCCCTTTCGGTCATCTTCCTGGTTTCCACCATTGCCGCCCGGTTTCCCGAAAGATCCAAGGATGAGGCCCCAGGAAATGGCGGGCTAAGTTTTATCGAGGCCTTGCGGCTTCCCATGACCTGGACCTTTGCCATAAGCCTGGGGTTGATGGTGGTGGTGGAGATGAGCTTTAGCAATTGGGGGGGAATCTACTTTCAGGATGTGTACGGCCTGGATCCTAAAACTGCGGGGGCCGCCTTTATCTCTACTTTCTTTATTGTCTTTTCCATTTCCCGGCTTTTGAGCGGCTTTGTGATCGAAAAGCTGGGGTATATGCGGAGTCTTATCGGGGCAAATATCTGCATTATCCTTATATTGATCCTGGGCTTTAGCCTGGGCGCCCGGGGTATCCTGGTACTTCCCCTGGCGGGCTTTTTCATCGGCATATTCTGGCCTACCCACATGGCTGTTGCCATGGGCTATTTCGGGAAGGACGCCCCGGTGGTAACCAGCGCCATGATTGTTATCAGCGGACTCTTGAACACCCTGGCCCAATATCTTATCGGGATTTTCAGCCGCATAGCCGGCGCCGCTTGGGGATACCGAAGCTGCCTGGTCTACGCCGTTGTACTCCTGGGAATGCTGATTTTTCTGAACGGGAAGACTCAACAGAAAAAAACACGCTAGAACTCACCAGGGAATGCTTGGCCTTCCACCTATGTTTTTGCGTTCCGCAGAAGCAGGATACCGACCACAATAAAAATAAAAACCGGAAACCATGCTCCAATAATGGGGGGAATATACCCCAGCTTGGCCATCATCATACTGATCATTTCCGAAACATAGAAGATCACCGCCGCCGTCAAACTTGCCAGAAGGCTCATAAGAAGGATATTCTTCCTGAACCTACCCCCCATGGAAATTGACAAAATCATTACTACCAGTGATACTGTGGAAAAAGAGTACCGGTGATAAAACTCCGCCAGGGCGCCGATAAAAGGAAGTCCCGCATCCCGGAGATCCCGTACCAAAAAGCCCGCTTCCCGTACCGGCAGATCCTCCACCGCCACGGCATTCCGTCTGAAGGTATCCGGATGTTCCCGGTAAACGTCCGGATTTTCAACCGGCCGCACCCGAAGCAGACCGTTCTCCCATCGATAAATCAGCGCATTTGACAGGACCCAGTATTCGCCGTTCCATGCGGCTTGAGGAGCGCGTATAAGGGCAGTGAAGGATCCGGTTTCGGTCTGTTCAACGATGCTTAGGCCATTCAGGGTATTATTAACATGATCATAATAATCCACCGAATAGATCACCTCACCGTTTCTGGCTTTAATGACAATATCAGAATTATTCTCCGTCCGCTGCTGGTGCAAATAGAGCCTGGCCAGATCACTTTTAATTCTGAAGGTGGGAACCACCACCCGGTCTTCAAAGAAAAAAGCAAATACCGATGCCAGGAGCCCTACCGCAACCAGGGAGACAGAAAAACGCCAGAAGGGTATCCCGGAAGAAAATATGGAGGTAAGTTCATTCCTCGCGTACAGATCTCCCAGGGTATAGGCTGCGGCAAAGAGCAGGGATATGGGCATGGCATAGGAAAAACTTTTTGGCAGATAATAAAAACACACCCGGAGAATTTCCTTGAGGGGCACTTCGTAGTTAAGGTAACGCCACAGATTTGCAAAAAGGTCTATCAGGGAAAGGAGCATCACAAACATTGATACTGCAACAATAAACACGGGGAAAAATTGGCGCAGAAGATACCGGTCAAGGATCATCGCCGTATCCTTATGATGCCCATGATTACCCCAATAGACAGGGCAAGGATATTGGGGAACCACATGGACCAGAATGGTGAATACCCCAGACGCATACCCATGGTCTGGCCACTCAGAAGCAAGGCCCAGTAAATAACCGCGATAAGCAGACCGAAGATGAAGCCCACGGTCTGACCGCTTTTTTTTGCCAAGAGCCCCAGGGATACTGCGAGGAACACAAAAGAAAGGGCGCCGAAGGGTATGGAAAATTTCTTGTAATATTCAAGCCGGTAGATAAGCAGGCTCCGGTCATTTTTCAGCGCCTCTGCGGCCCCTGCTTCCCGCAAAAAATTCAAGGAGTAATTGGCGCGGCGATTCCATTCGGCATCCTCCGGACCTTTGCGCATGGCCGATTCCAGGGACAGGGCATGGGTGAGCGCCTTATTGTACCGCTGGTCGAGTCTCACCTTAAGATTTTCTTCCTTGTTTTTAATTTCCCTCCGTACATCGGTGGAACTCATCTCCCGGGGGCCTATGGAGGACACTGCCTGGATAAGATCCTCCTGGGGAACCCAGTAGCGCAGAAAGCCCGATGAACCGTAATCATAATCCTGGCGGGATACTTCCTTTGAGGATTGTATAAAAGCGTCATCCAGGTCCAGACTTAAGCCCTGTCTGCCACCGTCCTTAAGCTCCGCAGTGCGGGCCATGATAACCCGCCGCTCACCATCACTGGTTCTGTCCAGAATAAGCACATCGCTGATGGCGTTCCCCGTAACATCGCCGGTTACAACCACCGTATCCTTAAACCGTTTGACCGAGTTTGCTTCCAGTTCAAGCGCCGGGGTGGAAACCAGGATACGCCGGTAGAGCCGGGAAAACTGCACCGTCCCTGCGGGGAGGAGTACATCATTTGCAAAAAAGGACAAAAGGGATATAAAGAGCCCCACCACCAGGGCGGGAAGAAAAATATTTCTGTAGGACAGTCCCGAAGAAAGGAGCACCAATACTTCATTATCGGAACTGAGCCGCCCCACGGTCATCAATGTTCCTACCAGGGATGCAAAGGGCGCCGCCATGGCGATTATGGACGGGAGCGAATAGAGGACCAATAAAGCAACCTGATTGAAGGGAACCCGTTTCGTTAATATTTCCTGGGCCATGAGCAAAAGCTGGTTTACAAAAAAAATAAAGAAGAAAAAGAGAAAGGACACAAAAAAAGAAAACAATGTTTCTGATACGATATATAAAAAAATTGTGCGGGATAGGGAACGTTCACTTTCCACAATATTATTCATCATATTCCTGTGGATCCAAAGCCCCCTTCTCCACGTTCTGTTTCCGACAGAGAAGCGGCTTCAAGCATTCGGGCCCGGATTACCGGGGCGATAACGAGCTGGGCTATCCGATCCCCATCATGCACCGTAAAAGACTCATGGCCCAGGTTGATTAATAGTACCGCCAATTCCCCCCGGTAGTCGGCGTCAATGGTCCCCGGAGAATTCAGCACCGTAAGACCGTTCCGGGCAGCCAGCCCCGAACGGGGCCGGACCTGGGCTTCATAACCCGGGGGAATCTCCAGAACCAGCCCGGTAGAAACACGGGCACGGTCCAAGGGCAGGATCACCACCGGAGCGTCAATCCTGGCCCTGAGATCCGCCCCCGCGGCGCCCTTAGTTTCGTATTCCGGAACAAAGGCGCCGGGATCCTTTTTCAGGATCCGTACCACGGGAAGGGCCTGTTCCGAACCATCCGCCTTAGTAACGGCGGGGCCGGTCATTGCGGCGGCCGTCTCCGCGGCTATCGCTGTGTCCGCCACCATGCCCATCGCCATCTCCGCTGGGAGCGCCGTTGGGATCGATAGCATCGATATAGGAAAGGTTGAGCCGCCCCATCTTATCCACCTCAAGCAGCTTAACCGGTATCTCCTGGCCTTCCTTTAGAACATCGGTTACCACGGTGATCCGATCCCGGGAAAGTTTGGAAATATGCACCAAACCTTCTTTGCCGGGCAATATCTCTACAAAGGCGCCAAAATCCATGATCCGCTTTACCACACCGTTGTATATACGGCCCGTTTCGGGGTCGGAGACTATGCCGGTTATTGCGGTCCGGGCTTCCTCAGCGTCCTTGGCGTTCTTTCCGTAAATCGTTACGGTTCCGTCGTTTTCGGTATTGATAGTAACGCTGTACTGTTCGCAGAGGGCCTTGACGTTCTTGCCCCCGGGGCCGATGAGGGCGCCGATCTTGTCGATCTCTATCTTCATGGTTACGATCTTAGGTGCGAATTCGCTGATCTCCGACACCGGTTTGTTGATGGTCTGGTTCATGATATTCAGGATGTGGAGCCTGCCCCGCTTAGCCTGGTCCAGGGCTTTCCGCATCACCTCGGGGCTGACCCCGGCGATCTTGATATCCATCTGGAAACCGGTGATCCCGTCCTGGGTACCGGCAACCTTAAAGTCCATGTCTCCCAGGTGATCCTCGTCACCCAGGATGTCCGAAAGTACGGCGTAACGGTCAGTGGGGCCGCCCTTGCCTTCGGTGATGAGCCCCATGGCAATTCCTGCCACGGGCTTCTTCATGGGAACACCGGCGTGGAGCATGGCCAGGGTGCCTCCGCAGACCGAAGCCATGGAGGAGGAACCGTTGGACTCCATGATCTCCGAAACCACACGAATGGTGTAGGGGAATTCCGCCTTGGAGGGCACCATGGCTTCCAGGGAACGGCGGGCCAGATTGCCGTGACCGATTTCCCGGCGGCCCGTACCCATACGGCCGGTCTCACCCACCGAATAGGGGGGGAAGTTGTAGTGGAGGAGGAAGTTTTCCCGCTTATCCCCATCAATGTCGTCGAATATCTGTTCGTCAAAAACCGTACCCAGGGTGGTAACCACCAGGGCCTGGGTTTCACCCCGGGTAAAGAGTGCGGAACCGTGGGTCCGGGGTAGTATCCCTACTTCACAGGTGATGTCCCGGATATCCTCGGTACCCCGGCCGTCCACTCGGACACCCTTGTTCAGGATACCGGAACGGAGTATCTCGTACTGCATATCTTCGAAGAGGGCATCGAAGAGCTTCTTCTGGTTCTCGTCCTCAAGCTGGGCTTTATACTGGGTGGCAAGATCCGCCTTAACTTCGTTGACCGCCAGATGCCGCTCCTGCTTACCCTTGAGGAAACAGGCGGTTTCCAGCCGGGGATAGGCGGCGGAACGAATAGCGTCGCCATGCTCCAAAGAGTAGGACACTTCGGTGAGGGGAAGCTTTTCCTTACCCGCAAGTTCCCGGAGCTTGTCCTGCAAATTACAGAGCTCGGTGATCACCTGCTGGGCCTTTTCCAGGGCGGCAATCATCAGGTCCTCATCAACTTCCTTGGCCCCACCTTCCACCATGGTGATGCCTTCCTTGGTACCGGCAACCACGATTTCCAGTTTGGACTTTTCAATTTCCGGGTAGGTTGGATTAACGATGAGCTGACCATCCACGGAACAGATCCGAATCCCGGCCACGGGTCCGCCGAAGGGGATGTCCGAAATATGGACCGCTGCGGAGGCGGCGATGATCGCCAGAATGTCCGGGGGGTTAAGCTGGTCCGTAGAAATAGTGGTGGGTACCACCTGGATCTCCCGGCCGAATCGCTTATCAAAAAGGGGCCGCATGGGCCGGTCGATGAGCCGGGACACCAGGATTTCCTTGTCCTTGGGGCGGCTCTCCCGCTTGATGAAGCCCCCGGGGATCTTCCCGGCGGCGTAGTACTTCTCATTGTAATCCACCGTGAGGGGGACATAGTCCAGGCCCTCAACCGCATTGGATGATGAACAAACCGTGGCGATTACCACGGAACCCGCATATTGGGCGAACACAGAGCCGCCGGCCTGTTTCGCGATTTTACCGGTCTCAAGGATCAATTCCTTGCCGGCAATTTGATAACTTACTTTTTGAACCATAAACTCCTGTCTTTTTTTCAAAAAACCGGCGCAGCTTTTCTACGAATATAAATTGTAAGCGGCGCCGGGCTGAGACACATCCTATAGGCTGTGAAACTACTTACGGAGACCTAAGTCCTTGATAAGGACCCGGTATTTCTCCAGATTAGTCCGCTGAAAATACTTCAGCATACGCCGGCGTTGTCCGACGAGGATTAGTAAGCCCCGCTGACTGGACTTGTCCTTTTTGAATTGCTTACAATGCTCGGTGAGCTGGTTGATCCGCTCCGTGAGCAGGGCAATCTGTACTTCCGAGGTTCCGGTGTCTTTTTCGTTTTTACCGAACTTGTTTACAATGGAAGATACATTTTCTTTGTTTAAAGCCATTTATTTACACTCCTATTGGGAACTACTTAAAAATTCAATGCGAAGGGCATTGAATGGTGAGGGAATAAAAAGTCCATCCGGACCAAGGGTAATCTCCGTTTCTATTCCTTCCGGGGAATCCTTTTCGAAAAGCAATACCGGGTACCGGCCATAGGGCGGCATGATTCGGTTTTTGGAGGCCAAGTCAAAATAAAACCCGCCGGGTCCGGGGGCAGCGGATAGTCCGGCAAAATCGATTTCAACCCTTCGACCGAGAAGCTCCGCCGCCTCAACGAGGCTGCCGGCGGATATCGCGGTGCGGATACGGCTTGAACTTATGCGCTCACCCCCGGACATCACGGACTCCACCACTTCCGTGGGGATTCCCGCCGCCAGGTTCATCTCTTTAATGAGCGCCGCATGAGTATCATGCCGGTAACCGCAACGAAAATTACTGCCAATTACCAAATAACGCAGATTACCCCGATCTTTTAACAGATCGATGAATTCCTTGCCCTTAAGTTTACTGAATTTTTCAGAAAAGTCAATCATGACCGTAAGACCGACCCCCATTTGTTCGAACAAACGGAGTTTTTGGGCTATCCCCATGATATCTCCTTCATGGGTTTCGGGTCGCAGGATGAATTTTGGGCTCCGTTTAAAGCTTATCACCACCGGATATAGTCCGGAGGAAAGTACCTTTTCCAGTAACGCCCGGTGTCCCCGGTGGATTCCATCAAAAACCCCGATGGTCATGGCAACGCCATTTACGGCGGCTTCACCCAGGCTGCCTCTGGCGGCAAACTCCGCTAGGTCAAGCACTCGCATGGACATACCCATAAGACCAACGGTCAGACCAACGGTCATTGCCGGGACCTTGTTTTTTCACGAGTACCGCCACAAAGTCATGGTCACAAAATACTCCCAGAGACTCGGCAGCGGGGACATCCCCAAGCAGCGTATCCAGGGGCTTCCCCTGGCGCATACTTTTCGCAGCGCCTTCATCCACGGTAATCCGGGGTATATCCAGGGCTTCGAAGGTATCCGCACCGATGGGGCGGATCGCCGCAGCCAAATCCGGGGCATCCATGGGAACCGCCTGGGCGATGTCAAACCCCGCTACCCGCTTCCGTTCCAGGGCGGACAGGTGGGCGCGGGAACCTGCGGCGATAGCTATGTCCCGGGCCAGGGAGCGGATATAGGCGCCCTTGGAACAGTGCACATACACGCGGGCATCGGGGGGATCATAGGAGCGGAGCTCCAGGGCATGGATAGTCACGGGCCGCTTTTCCATCTTCACTTCCACACCGGACCGGGCAAGCTGGTAGGCCCGCTTCCCATCCAGGTGGATTGCCGAATAGGCCGGCGGGGCCTGCATAATATCGCCCCGGAATTGGCTCAGCGCCTGTTCCAGCGCTTCCCGGCTGGGCGGGTCCGCCTCGGCGATTGGCTCGCCCTCCGGGTCCAGGGTATCGGTTTCCACGCCGAAACGGATAAGCCCCTCGTAACGCTTATCGCAGCGGTCAAACCAGGGGCTCAGTTTTAAAGCCCAGCCAGCCAGTACCACCAGCAGGCCCGAGGCAAATTTATCCAGGGTACCGGTATGCCCTACCTTTGGGGTTCCCAGGGCTTTTTTTACCGCATTAAGGGAATCAAAGGAGGTATAGCCCGGGGATTTATTGAGCAGCAATATACCGGCGCTCCTATTGCCCGTCATGTACAAGGCCCTCAATTTTTTGCACCAGTTCAAAACCCTCACGTATGCCCTGGTCTTCGTGAAACCGGAGCTTGGGGGTTTGGCGGAGGCGCATCATTTTTGCAAGCTGGGACTGGATAAAGCCGGCGGCACTCTGTAAGCCCTCGACTCCCGTGGCCAAGCCCGCAGATTTATAGCTTGAAACATAGGCATCGGCGTAGGCAAAGTCCCGGGAAACCGTAACCCTGGTTATGGAGAGAAAAGGATCAACCCGGGGGTCCTTCACCTTCCCTTCCACAATGAGAGCACCAACTTTTTCCTGGATAAGCCGCCCTACCCGTTCCGTTCTATATTCCGACATATATCAGTTGCTCGTTAATTTCCGGGCCACTTCCACAATTTCGAAGACCTCAAACTGATCGCCGACCTGGATAGCGTCAAAGCCCTCCAGACCGATACCGCACTCGTAACCGGCGGCAACTTCCCGGGCATCGTCCTTAAAGCGCCGCAGGGAGGCGATCTTTCCGGTATGGATAACGATCTCGTCCCGGATAACATTGATGCTGGCGCTGCGCTTGACCGTACCGGTAAGGACGTAACAGCCGGCAATGGTTCCAATCTTGGGCACCTTGAAGGTATCCCGAACCTCCACCGAGGCGATGATCTCTTCCTTGGTATCGGGCTTGAGCATCCCCTCCATAGCCAGTTGGATTTCCTCCACCGCCTTGTAGATGATATTGTAACGCCGGATGTCTACCTTTTCCTGATCCGCCAGCAGCCTGGCCTTTGGTACGGGCCGCACGTTGAAACCGATGATGATGGCGTTTGAGGCGATGGCCAGATCCACATCCCCTTCGTTGATAGCCCCGGGGAGCGCCTGGATAACGTTAAGCCGCACTTCCTTGTTGGACAGCTTTTCTAAGCTTGCCCGGAGAGCTTCGGCGGAACCCTGAACATCGCTCTTGATGATGATCTTGAGTTCCTGGATGGCCCCGGCGCTGATGGTGTCCGAAAGGTTGTCCAGGGTGATCTTCTTAATATTCTTGGCATCCTCAAAACGCTTTAACTCGTGGCGCTTGGCGGAAATACCCCGGGCTACCTTTTCGTCCTCCACCACCTGGAGTGGGTCCCCGGCGTCGGGAACACCCTCAAAGCCCAGGACTTCCACGGGCATGGCCGGGGTAGCTTCCTCAACCTTCGTTCCCTTATCGTCAAAGAGCGCCCGGACCTTACCAGGCCAGACACCGGCCACAAAGGAATCACCTATCCTGAGGGTCCCCCGCTCTATCATTACGGTGGCAACAATGCCGCGGCCATGGTCGATCCGGGATTCCAGGACCTTTCCTTCGGCGCTGCGGTCAAAGTTTGACTTGAGATCAAGGATCTCCGCTTGCAACAGTATGGCGTCGATGAGTTTATCGATACCCTCTTTTCTGAGGGCCGAAAGTTCCACAAACATGGTCTGGCCGCCCCAGTCTTCGGGCATGAGCCCCAGATCGGAAAGCTGACTCTTAACCCGGTCGGGGTTAGCCTCGGGCTTGTCCATCTTGTTCACCGCCACGATGATGGGCACCTTGGCGTCCTTGGCGTGGTTGATGGCCTCAATGGTCTGGGGCATGACCCCGTCGTCGGCGGCAACCACCAGGACCACGATATCCGTAACCTGGGCGCCCCGGGCCCGCATATGGGTAAAGGCTTCGTGTCCCGGCGTATCGAGGAAGGCGATCTTCCCATGGGGGGTATCCACCGTATAGGCGCCGATATGCTGGGTTATACCGCCAAATTCGCCGGAAACCACGTCGGCGCTGCGGATAGCGTCCAGGAGCTTGGTCTTTCCGTGATCCACATGGCCCATGACGGTAACTACCGGAGGCCGGTGGATCAGGGATGCGTCATCGTCGGATTCGGTGGTGATCAAAGTCTCGTCATAAAGACTGACGATCTTCACGTCCGCACCAAATTCCGCCGCCAGAATGGTGGCGGTTTCCGCGTCGATCTGCTGGTTGATGGTAACCATCATACCCATACTCATGAGTTTATGGATCAGGTCCGAAGCCTTAAGGTTCATTTTTCTGGCCAGCTCGGAAACCGAAATCACTTCCATTATGTCGATGGACTTGGGCACCGGGTTGGCGATCTGGGTAATCTTCTTCTTAGTCTGGAGGAGTTTTTCCTCCATCTCCTGTTCTTTCCGCTGGTAAACCGCCCTCTTGGCTTTAAAGGACTTCTTAATCGGTCCCTTGTTATCAGCCAAAGGAGGCGGGGGCGGAGACATACCGTTGCGCCCGCCGGGACCGCCGGGCCTGCCGCCCTGACCAAAGCCCCCGGGCCTGCCGCCCTGACCAAAACCCCCGGGCCTGCCGCCCTGGTTAAACCCGCCGGGACGATTACCCTGAAAACCGCCAGGACGAGGTCCGCCCTGGTTAAAACCGCCGGGGCGAGGTCCGCCCTGGTTAAAACCACCGGGACGAGGTCCGCCTTGGTTAAAACCGCCGGGGCGAGGTCCACCCTGATTAAAACCACCGGGACGAGGTCCGCTTTGACCAATACCGCCGGAACCGCTGTAGGGACGGGGACCACCGGGAACCGATCCTTCAGGACGGGGCCCCACAGGGCGGCCGCCAACCCTGCCGGCAGCGCCTACAGGCCGCGGCTGGAAGGGCGAACCGGATCGAGGCGATCCGTTATCGTCCCGGGACGAGTGGTTTCCCACAGGACGGCCGCCAACTCTGCCGGCCGCCGCCACCGGACGCTGGGTATTGGGCAGGGAACTTACACGGTTTTCTCCCGTCTTTTCCCCATCAGCCGGGGATTTTACTTCACCGGGTGTACCGGAAGCATCCTGCACGCTTGTTTCAGCCGCCGGAATCTTCACTTTAGGAGTTGAAGCAACAGACTCCCCCTCCGGAACCGTACCCCGGGAAGCTGTCCCCAAGGGGGTGGTGACCACAATTTTTGGCTGAGCTTTCTTTACAGGAACCGGAACACCAGGAAGGGCAGCCTTTTTCTTGATCACAACCACCTTACGGCGTTGGTCACCATGCTCCGGTGCCGGAACGCCCTTGGGGACTCCCTCAGCGGGAAGCTGTGCCGGAAGTACTGAAAACTCCTGCTCACTCTTCTGATGTTTAATGAGCTCTACTTTTGGTCTTTGCGTAGTGTCTAATTCCTCAGCCATGATCCACCTTTATTCGTCCTCGAATTCAAAACTCAATCCGATACCGCAACTCGGACAATTGGTCATATCCACGGTTATCTTTGCGCCGCATTCAGGACATTCATACTCTTCGTCGGTCTTATCATCAGATTCCTTAGATTCAGAACCTTCAATGGCAAGACCGGCTTCCCCTTCGGTAACGGCTTCTTCGTCGCCATCGGCGACGCCACCGGCGATGCCACCAGCTTCGGCATCCCCCGTTTCTTCGGAATTCTCTTCTTCGTAGGATTCCTCAGCCGCCTCTTCTTCCACCACTTCCACAAACTCTTCGATGAGCTGGCGAAGGGCGACAACCTGTTCCGCCGTAATCCCCTTAAGCTGACCCGTTTCCTCTTCCGCCAGGGAAAGGAAATCTTCTATAAAGTCGATATTGTTTTCCAGTAAAGCGGCGGCGACCTGGGCATCCACTCCGGGAAGCTCGGATATCCGGGAAAGTTCTTCCCCGTAGCCTTCGGCATCCCCAAACAGTTCCGATACCGCCCGCCGGGATTCTGAGGCTATATCCATTTCCTCAAACTGGGCATCGGTTTTAACATCGATATTCCAGTCCACCAGCCGGTTTGCCAGCCGCACATTGAGCCCCTGTTTGCCGATAGCCAGGGACAGCTGGGAATCGTTCACCACCGCCAGGGCCTGATGTTTACCCTCATCCATGATGACCACGTCCCGAACCTCCGCCGGAGACAGGGCATTTTTTATAAACCTTCGGGGATCCGGATCGAATTTAAGGATATCGATCTTTTCCCCCTCCAGTTCCCGAATCACCGCCTGGATACGCACACCCTTAAGGCCCACACAGGCCCCCACGGGATCCACATCTTCCCGGTTGGAATACACCGCCAGTTTGGTACGGTACCCCGGTTCCCGGACAATCTTGTGGATTTCCACGGTTTTATCATAAACCTCGGGCACCTCAAGCTCAAAAATTGCCCGCACAAAATCCGTATGGGTTCGGGAAAGTACCACCTGAAGCCCTGCGGGGGTCTTGTTAACATCGGTAATCAGGGCTTTGATACGGTCATTAACATGGTAAACTTCCCGGGGGGATTGGTATTTCTTGGGGAGTGTCCCCTCAACCTTGCCCAGGTCCACATAGATGGTCCCGTTCCGCTCCCGCTGATAGTACCCAATGATGATTTCCCCCACCTTATCCTTGTATTCCGAATACAGGCTGTCCTTCTGGATTTCCCGGATGGACTGGTGGGCGGTCTGTTTGGCGCTCTGAACCGATATACGATCAAAGTCCCTGGGGTCTACTTCAATAAGAAGTTCATCCCCGATTTCCGCTTCCGGGTCGAGTTCCCTGGCTTCCTCCAGGTCTATCTCCGAAACCGGATCGTAAACCCCGTCAACAATCTTCTTTTGGGCATAAATCGATACTTCTGTATTTGTATCGTTAAACCGGACTATGGCGTTTTCCGCATTGCCAAAACGTCGTTTATAGGCCGCCAAAAGGGTATTTTCTATGGTTCTTAGGACAAGCTCCTCGGACATACCCCTGTCCTGGATAAGCTGGTGGATTGCTTCCGACATATCTGTTGCCACGAGCCTAAACCTCCCGCAAATAATCTAATGTATAATCTAGTTTCGCCTTAGCGATAACATCATAAGCGATTTCCGTCATACCATCCTTTCCTTTAAGAACAACCCCTTTTTCATCCGCAGACCGGAGTACACCCCCGGTCCAATCGGAAATATCCGTACGGTAACACCGCACACCCCGACCGATATAATGCACAAATTCCGATCCATCCTTGATGACCCGGTCTATACCGGGGGAGCTAAGCTCCATATACAGATCCTGCCCGGGAAAGGCCGATTCCAGGCAGGGAATCATGGCGCGATGCGCTTTGGAACAATCGTCCACCCCAACTACCGTATTAGCGCCTTTCCCAACGGTTTTACACACCACCACCCGCAGCTGAATTCGCCCGCCGGGCGAACCGCTGCCTTTATGGCGGGAGAGGGTCAACTCTACCAGGTCCATTCCCAAATCCTGCGCCACGGACTCCAGGGTCTTATAGAGGAGACCTGTCTCATCCCCGGTGTTGGCCTGTCTGGGGGTATACTGCATTCCACACCCTTTTTTACCGGAAAAGTCAAAAAAAAGGGCCGTTCGGAACGGCCCTTTTGCTAGAAATTCCGAATGTCCTAGACACTATATCTTTTACCGGAAATTTTGTCAAGTGCGTATGCCATGGATGTTATTGATTTTTCTCAACCTGCTCCAGCCATGCGGTCCGGTAGGCGAATATTTCCGGGATATCGGCTTTCGTGACTTCCTGATATTCAATCTCGAAATCCTTGGATAACTCTGAAAGTCCCTGACCGGTCAGCGCCATCTTAGCGGTCATGGCGGCCCCAAAGGCGCTGGCTTCGGCTATATCGGTAAGAAATACGGCATTGTCCTTCAGGGCCGATGAGAGCAAAATATTGTAGGCTTCGTTTTTTCGGAATCCGCCTTCGGTAAAAACTTCTAAACCCGGTAACAGGCCAATCCGTTCAAATGCGGTAAGGGACTGCATCACCAGGGATATCCTCAGCAGGGCAAAACCTGTTTCGTAGTTTTTAAAACAAGCGGGAAACTTCGCTGGAAAATCGGCAAAGTGATAGGTCCTGCCATCCTCCACCACCCGGGGTTTGGATTGGGGAAACTGGCCGGTCCCGGCGGCCAGTTCGGGGGTGAGGAACGCCCTTTTCTCCCGCAGAACCGTAAGGTACAATTCTTTGTCATATGGGGGCAGGTCGTCCCGTTTATGGATATCCATCAATACTTTTGACCAGGTTTCAAATTCCTGGCCTCCCAGGAAGATCGAGGTTTTTACCGGCTTTCCAAAGGCAGAAATATTAAAGAAAACTACCTTGCCCAATTCATCCGGGGAAAAACGATATTCCTTTACCGGATTCATGCTGACACACCAGGTTCCGGTGGAATTTAATAAAAAGCCGTCCTCCCCCCTTTTAGCAAAATGGGGAAGCAGGGAAGAATTGGAATCGTGGATGCCCATGGTTACAACGACATCCCGGCTTAGACCGGTCTTTTGGGCAAAATCCTCAGTGATGGTTCCCAGTATGTCCCAGGAATTATTGAGCTTTGCGGGCAGTAAAGCGGAAAGTCCCAGTCCCTCCGCTACCGTAGAAAGACGGCGTTCCAGGGGATCCCAGAGGTAGCTGTGGCAGCCCATATAGGTATTTTCTGCGCCGATTTTCCCGGTAAACCGGTAACCCCAATACTGGGGATACATCAGCAAATGCACCGTATCCTTAAAGCCCCGGGGATACTTATTCTGCGCGAAAAAAATACCCTTCCCAGGATTGATCATAGCCTTAAGATAGGGCGTGCAGGTGCTGGCCTGAAGATCAACCGGGGAACCAAAACGTTCGTAGAATTGGCGATGAAAGTCCTCTCCCGGTTCGTGGGTATAGTAAATACAGGGGAGTGCGGGTTTGCCGTCCTTCCCCACACAGACAAAGGTTGCTCCATGGGTACTGACCGCAATAGCTTTTATGGCGTATTTTTTCGCAAAGTCCTTGAGTTGATCGACAAACCAATCTTCCATGGCTTCCAGGTCGTGAGTTTCAAGGCCGTCGATCATTTTTGGTGCAAAGTTCCGGTACCGGGTATCAAGCTGGACTAGGTTACTGTCATAGACGGCAACCTTTTTATTTGTCATTCCAATATCGATAACCGCGATATAATCCATCCCAGACACCTCTCTACCGCAATTTTAACACATCATTTTCATATTTTTCTACTGCCCCATACCAATCGCTGCCCGCAATATGCTGGCGCAGGAGGTATTCGTCCCACACGACGCCAAAGGGCAGGGTTTTTACTTCTTCCTGACAGACAAGCAGTTTAGAAAAATTACCCGTATCCTGAAGCTTCTTCAGATCCCCATAAGGCTGGAGCAGGGCGTTTAACAGGGCCTTCTGCATATTCCGCGCCCCGGTAACCCAGGCGGCAATACGGTTGATGCTGGCGTCAAAGTAATCAAGGCCGATGAGCACCCTATCCTCAGCATTGTTACGGATAATTTCCTTGGCAATTTCTTTAATTTCGTCCTCAAACAAAACAACGTGATCCGAATCCCATCGTACCGGACGGGTAACATGGAGGGCTATCTTGTCGAAGAATAACAAAAGTGAGGGGATTTTATCGGACACCAATTCTGTGGGGTGATAGTGGCCATTGTCAAGGAGCACGTTAATACCGGCCTTCGCCGCATAACCCAGATAAAAATCCGCCGAACCCACGGTATAGCTCTCGAGCCCGATGCCGAAAACCTTGCTTTCCACCACGTCAACAATATGGTTCTTGTCATAGTGAACGGAAAATATTTCGTCCAGAGATTCTTTGAGCCGCTGCCGGGGACCAAACCGGTCCGCGGGAACATCCTTTAAGCCGTCGGGAATCCAGATATCGTGCAGGCTGGGGCTTCCCTGCTTTTCGCCAATGTACGCCGCAATTTTTCTGCAGGCCTTTACATGCCGGATCCAGAAGTCGCGTATGTTTTTATCCGGAGATGAAAGGGTAAGCCCGCTTGCGGCCATGGGGTGGGAAAACAGGGTGGGGTTAAAATCTATCCCGATATTCCGCGTCTTTGCCCAAGCGAGCCAGGGATCAAAATGCCGGCATTCCGGCTGGTCCCGTTTAATGGGGCTGCCATCATCGCTTATGGCATATATCGCATGGAGGTTAAGCCGTTTTTTGCCGGGGATAAGGGAAAAGACAAAATCCAAATCCCTCATAAGCTCGTCCTTGTTCCGGGCCTTGCCGGGGTAATTACCGGTAACCTGAATGCCTCCGGTTAAGGCGGCGCCGGTATTTTCAAAACCCGTGACATCGTCCCCTTGCCAACAATGCAGGGAGACACTGATTTCGGCGCATTTTTTTATCGCCGCGTCGGTGTCAATTCCCCATTTCTTATACTGTTCCTGTGCTTTCGTATACATATATGCCCCCATTATTTTTCGTTAATACATACGGCTTTTTAAAAAAACCGGGATTGCGCCTTCGGATTGGAAAAAATTTCTCTACTCCTAAATATCCGGAGCCTGGGCTAAAAGGTAATCCTCCGCTTCCTTGTTCCACAGGTTCTTATGGCGCACGCAGATTTCTCCCAAGGTCTTGTAGAAGGGATCGGCTTTGCCCTTTTCCGCAAAATCGGCAATGGCGACAAGCTCCAGTTTCTTGCCGGTGTAGATAAGCTTTTTGCCTCCGGGGATCTTGTCCAGGTCGATGGTGGTTTGGGCTACCGCGTTAAGTCCCCCGACATGGGTTACCATAAAGACCGGGTTCAATTCTCCCTTTGCCATCATGGCCAGGGATTCCCGCATGTCATCGGTATTGCCGCCGGAGGTCCCTACGATATGATGGGATTCATAGTGGACATTGTAGAAGTTAAAATTCCCCGAAAAGGCGGGATCTATGGGGCCCGCAAAGAAATTTAGGCAGCCGTCACGGCCAAGCAGTGTATCCCCCATTTCAAGAACCGGTTTGACCGGCGCAAATACAAACACATCATCGTAAAGCTTCCCCTTGTTGATCTCCTTAAGATGGGCCACCGGGTCTTGGATATTCTTTGTATTTACATAGGAAAGCTGTACACCGTATTTTTCCGCTTCGGCGGGGGGCAAAAGCTGGGAAGCCCGGGCGAGCCGCGCATCATCAATATCGGTTACCACCAGCCGTGACGGCCGGCGGGGATTGTGGATGGCATAATCAATGGCGCCCAAACCCATAGGCCCAACTCCCGCCAAGAGGATAAGCGATCCCCCTTCAACGATGCCCATCTCGTGGACATAGGAACCGTTCTGGGTATGGTATTGGGCATGGAAGGCGCCGACAATACAGGATACGGGTTCCGCCAGGGACCCCATGAAAAAGTTATCCACCTGGTAATCCAGGAGACAGTTCATCTCCATCACCTCTGCGGGAATAACGATATAGGTAGCGTCCCCGCCGATATACTGATAGGAATAGCCCGGCGCCCAGAGGGTTTCCTTGCCGTTTTCATCGGGGTAATTAAGGGCCGGTTGGATGGCGAACTTGGATCCGGCCTTAAATTTTCCGCCTAATTTTGCCCCAACCTTTTCAATAACCCCGCAAAATTCATGACCGATAATAGTCGGAGTTTTGGATAAATCGGAACGTATCCGTTTATGTTTATCTCCCTGCATGGCCAGTTTATGGCTGGACATACAGATAGAATCCGAAATCACCCGGGCCAGTATTTCATCATCCTTAATTTCAGGAAGATCAAATTCCTCAAGCCTGAGATCATTAACACCGTAAATACGAACAGCTTTTGTCTTCATAATTTCTCCTCTATCATTATAAAAATCTTAATGCAACATAACTTGACCGCCGGTAACCGGAACGGCCTGACCGGTCTCATATTCCTGTTCAACAATATAATAGATAGCCCGCATCACATCCGCTCCGGTGCAGCCCCGCCCCATGGGAACCTTGCTCTCGTAAGAGGCCCGTACATCCGCCACGGTCTTAGCCCCGGGAACTTTACCGGCCTTAAGGTATTGTACAAAAAGCCCCTTTTCCGGATCCGCCCACAGGGGGCCGTCTAAAAAGTTGCCCGGACAAATGGCGTTAACCTTAATGCCGTAGGCCACCAATTCCAGGGCAAAACTCTCCACCAATCCTATGGCGCCGAATTTGCCCCCCGCATAGGCGCCGTTTTTGTTGGAACCCTCCAGGCCGGATTTGGAATTTATCTGGATGATATCGGTTTTCCATCCCGGGGCGGCGAGGTTTTGCCGTCTCAGCAGCCTGCCGCAGTGTTTTGCCATGAGAAAAAATCCGGAGTAGTTGATATCCGTTACAAACTTAAAGGCAGCCAGATCCTGCTCCAGGACACTTCCCGCCTTAACTACCCCGGCGTTACTCACGCAGAGATCCAGACCCCCCGCGGTTTTCGCAATGGCCTTAAAGAGTGTCTCCACCGAAGCTTCGTCAGCAACATTGACCGGAACCGCCACGGCGGCGATCCGCTTCTCCGCAGCATTAAGGGTTTCCGCCAGTTTTTCTGCACCCGCTTGGTTCAGGTCGGCGATAAACACCAAGGCTCCCGAAGCGGCCAATCCACGGACTATCTCTTCCCCAAAGCCCTGGGCGCCGCCGGTTACTAACACTATTTTGTTTTTTACCACATCTGAACGACCCGAGGCAGAAGCGCCGGCTGCCGCTATGCCCGAACCGCTTGTACCTTTTGATTGCAATTCCAGGGGCGATCCGTCCCCGTTCTCGCTCCTCTTCCTGGCGGAAGCAAGATCCCGATCAATCCAATAAACCACCTCTTCATTGGACGGCGTCTTTACCCTGATACAGGAAGGCTGTGTTTTTACGTTTCCTTTTTGCACTACCCAGGCGGAATATGCTTCTTTAAGGGCCTTAAGTGCCAGCGCTTCGTCAAGACCATCCGTTGTCCCGGCGGCGCTGAGGTCGGCAGAGACTATCCGATCCGGATCTTTACAAGGAACACCGGCGGATGGTACAACAACCCTGCTCTCTCCCGAGGCGTTGATCCAAATCCCCCGGATAAGGGGCGCTAAAATAAGATGACCATCAAAACTCATATCTGATACCTTCCTTCCTGCAATTTCTTAATTATTCCCGGAACCGACCCGCCGGGGTTTTTAGGATCCAGTTCTTTTCCCGCAGAGGCATACATGGCAAGCCGCTTTTGCAGAGAAAGACCTCTCAGGGGATTATCCGGAGAGAAAAGTCCAAAGGCGGGATCCGCCGACCCCAGCCGTTCATGGGCGATGAGAGCCCAGGTGGTGTTCAGGAGATGGCGAAATTCATCCTGCAATACCTCGGGACAGTTAAAGGACTGCCGGGAACTATTGATATCCACGCCGGAAATTTCCATAAACCCCCGTTCCGCGCAGAGACGCTGCACACGGCGGCGTTGTTCCGGGGTATTCCGGGGAGGCATGTAGGTAACAGCCCGGTATCCAAGCCGGGAAAGTTCGTCGAACAGTTCTTCTATGTAATCATCCTCAAATTTTTCCGCTTTTTTATCCCCCGTGGGAGATTCACCAATATCCCCCAGATAGGCGTAGGCCGGTATTGCCCGGATAGAATCCGCAAAGGCCGTAACGGCTTTAGCGCAGATACATTCGTTATCATCGGGCTGGATAAATATACGGCTTAGGAAACCGGACTTGAGGATACCCAGCAGATCGTAGAGATAGTGCGGGTTAGCCGGATCCGAAAGGGCCTTCCCCAATTTTTCCGGAGGATTAATGCCGAAGTGAAGGGCGAGTTTTTCATTGATCACCGGGCCCTTCCCGTATTTTTCGATGAGCTTTTCCGCAAGGGCCGTCAAAAGATGCCGTTCGGTCAGCCCGCCGCCCTGGTTATACATTGATTTATCGATCACATCCCGCTGAAAATCAATTTCCCCCAGCCCCGCCTCATGGAGAATACCATTGGCGGATTCGGTCATTTTTCTGGTCCGCAGGAGCCGTTCCTTCCGAATGGGGTCCAGAAAACCCCTGACCTTAGGAATTGCCGGGGCGGGTACCCCCTGGACGGTCATATACGCCACCCCTGCGGAATCCGGGTTATTCAACTTCCGATCCGCAAAGGGCCCCGGCTTCCCGTCTGCCCCGGTTTTAAAACTAACCCGGACCTCAAAACCGGTACAGCCCCCAATGCCGAGTATCCCGCAGGCGGCGATCATCTCCTCCGCAGCGCCGATGGAATCGTGATCCACCGATCCCGCAGCTGCAAGCCCGGCTTCCCGGGATTTGAGCGCGGCCATACTGGGGGTATAGGGACTAAAACTGTAGATCGTGTGGATGTGGTTGTTAACCTCCCCGCTTTTAATTTCCGGAGAAGACGGTTTTTCAGGGCATTGTTTTTCCAGTTCCTTAAGCGCATTGAGCCTTTCCCGGGGATCAGAACGGGGATCGTTAATTACACCACGGTAATCTATCATGTTTTTTCCACCGCCTGGGAACGGAACCGTTCCACTTCCCAGTTATTGATAAAGTCTATCTTGTCCTTTGTCATGAAACGTCCGCCGCCGAAACTCTCCGAGTAGGCCGCGACTTTGGCGGTATCGGTAAAGAGTTCAAGCGCGAGGGATGCTGTTTTTTCCGAAGTCCCTATGCCAAAAATCCCCCTGCCCTGGACTGCGGCGATCTTTGGAGGCCGCCCGATCTTATCAAGGTGGTGATTCCACGCATTCCGAATCTGATCCGCCAAGGGGCTGTTGTCAGTAATTGTTATAAAGAGAGGATCACTGCCGGAGTAAACAATATGATCCGGGGTAAAGGCTGAGGAGACGGGAGAAAAAGCAGAACTATCCCCGGTAAGACCGGCGAATTCAGTATTCCTTTCAAAGATAACCCGGTAATGAGGACCGGCGAAACCGGCTAAGAGGCGCGCAATTTCTTCTGAATCACGGTACACGCCGGTCTTATCGGAAAAATCCGGCTTTCGTTTTATTTTTTTATCCAGGGTATCTATGAGCTTGGTATAAATTGTTTTTATACCGTCGGTGGAATCGGAACCGACAAACACTCCGTGGTTTTGAAGAAAAATAATATCCGCCGGTTTTCCTTTGCGTTCACGATAGGCATCCAGGGCTTTCTTTACCGCCAGCGCAAGAATATAGCCCGGATTGGTAATAGGTATCCAGAGATGATCCTCACCAAAAACATCCTTTGCCGCTTTTTCACCGTCCTGTGAACAGGTAAGGCCGTTTACCAATGTCGGATGGGTATGTATCACAAAGGCAAAGGGCAGTATATCGTGGAGCATTGTTTCAACACTGGGCCGCTTATGTTCTTCCCCCTGCTTTTTCGCGGCCATCATATCCGCCAGCACCGCCGCTTCCCGCGCATCCTCATCCAGGGGATACTGTTTTTCCCAGATGCGGGCCAATTTTTCCCGATCCATTTTAACAAAACCTTCGGCATGTATGTCCCCAAGATTTGTCCCGGAACCTTTTACAAACAGGGTTGATCCCTCTTTTAGAGAAGTATTCCCCCCCCCTGCAATTACATATTCCGGATTTGATCCGTAGTATCTGGATATATCAATAAGCGCCTGTAAACTCATGGTGATAATTATATACCTCCCTTCTCTACTCTGTATATGGAAAAACAAAGAAAATACATGGACAAAACTTATATTGCCAGGAACTCTTTCAGTTCCCGACGTATCTCCCCCACCGGGTCACCGGCAGCGACAATCCATTTAACCTGGGGAATTGATGCAAAAAAGGTGATCTGCCGTTTGGCATAGCGGCGGCTGTTCCGGGCTACCAGGGTTTGGACGCCCTCCGGATCCACGGAAATGCGCCACCGGGACTTTGGTCCGCCACCGGGGCTTTCTTCCACAAAGAATTCCTGGTAACCGATGGCCTTCATGCCCGGGTCGCCGGGACCGTAGCCCGCTGCGTGGAGGCGCGCCACTTCTTCCGGCAGACCCCGGCGAAACATGATGGCGCAGCGCTCGTTGATGCGGCGGTACACATCCTCCCGGCTCCGCTCAATACCAAGGATGAGGAAACGGTATTGGGCGCGGCTTTCGGGGGCAGCCCCTATGGGGGGATAGGAACTGAGGGGGCGGCCGGAACTGCGGAAGACTTCCAGGGCCCGCTGGAGACGGTAGCTGTCGTTGGGATGGATGCGGGCGGCGCTTACGGGATCACAGGCGGCAAGTTCCGCCATCAGGGCTTGGGCGCCCAGGCTCTGGAACTCCGCTTGCAGGGTTTCCCGGATGAGTGGGTCCGAGGGGGGCGTTTCGGGGAGGCCCAGGACAAAGTTACGGAGGTAGAACCCGGTCCCGCCGGAAACCACCGGCAGCTTTCCCCGGCGGGCTATGTCTTCGCAGGCCTCGTCCGCCAGGCGGACAAAATCACCGGCGTTGAACTGCTCATTGGGGCTGCGAATATCGATAAGATGATGGGGCAGCCGGGCAAGAAGATCCGCCTGAGGTTTTGCGGTACCAATGTCCATGCCACGGTAGACCTGCATGGAATCGGCGGAAACAATCTCCGCCTGGCCGAACGCATTAGGCCCGGAAAAAAGAGTTTCGAGGATCCCGGTTTTACCCGATGCGGTGGGGCCGAAGAGGAGCAGTACCGGTATCTTCGCCGCCGGCATGGAGATTTAGTCTTCCAGATGGAATTCGATCTGCTCAGTGAAGACCTGACGGGCAGCCAGGGACACCACCTTGCCATCGTTATCCTCAATATCCGGATCCTTCAGCATGGAGAGCTGATAGGAACGCCGGGAGGCGGCGGAGGTGATTTCGTACATATTGCCATCGTATTCGATAAGTTCTTCAAGGGGGAATATCATAATTATTTATTATATATTGTTTTAGGCGATCGTGTAAAGGACTTCCAGGAGCTTCTTTTCAAGACCCGCATTGGAGGAGGAACCATAGGCCCGGTCTTCCGGGGACAAATCCACACCCTGGTCAAAAACAATACCCCCCTTACCCAGAATCAGGATGCGCCGGCCCAGGTAAACCGCTTCCCGGGGATCGTGGGTTACCGCCACGGCAAGCCGCTGCTCCACGGCCAGCAGGGAGGAAACCATGTCCATAAGCTGGATGCGCAGGGGAATGTCCAGGGACTGAAAGGGTTCATCCATGAGGATGAGCGGGGAAGGATAGGCAAAGGCCCGGGCAATGGCTACCCGCTGGCCCTGTCCGCCGGAAAGCTCATTTGGGTAGGAACCGGCCTTTTCTTCCAGGGAGACCTTGCGTAAAAAATACATGGCCCGGTCACGGGCTTCCTTCTTCCCCAGGGTTCCCTCTATGGGGAGGCTGATATTTTCCAGGGCCGTGTACCAGGGGAGGAGGCGGTTTTCCTGAAACACAAAGGAAGCCTTCCCCCCTATTTCGACGCTGCCCACCTCCGGACGGAGGAGCCCCGCCATGAGCCTGAGCAGGGTGGTTTTACCGCAGCCCGAACTGCCTAAGATGGCCACGGGACTTTCTTCTCCAAGCTCCAGGGACATATTTTTGAAAAGGGGCTTTTCGGTAAAGCCGAAAGAAATATTCCGTATGGATAGGCTCATTTCCGGAACCGCCCTTTTTTTCCGGACCGGAGGAGCGTGGAAACGGCCCATTCCGTAAAGGCGGCGGCGATCACCGTGGCCAGGGTCCAGGCGAAAAGCTCCGGTGTTTCAAGCTGGGCCTTTGCCCGCTGCATCCCCGTTCCCAGGGCAAGCAGGGGCTGCACTAATACTTCCGAAGCCACCACCACCTTCCAGCAAAGTGACAGGGAACTCCGCATTCCCCCAAGGATAAAGGGCATGATAGCCGGAATATAGAGGCGCCGAATGGTTTCCTGCCGGGATAATCCGTAGAGGGTAAAAAGTTCCCGAAGCTTAGGATCCACCGAACGTATCCCTACAATGGTATTGGCGGCCATTACCGGAAAGACCATGAGGAAGGCGGTAAACACCGGGGTCCGCTCGGAACCAAAAACCAGGAAGGCGATGAGGATAACCGACATCACCGGTGTGGCGGCGATAACCGAAAACAGGGGCGCTAAAAACGCATTGACCCGCTTGTCCAGCCCCGCCAGGATCCCTACCGCCACCCCCAGGGGAACTGAAAGCAGAATCCCTAACAGGACCCGGAGAAAACTTCCCCCCAGGGCGCCGAGGAAACGCCCGGTTTGTACCAGCGTGAAGAAGCGCCGTATAACCAGTACAGGGCCGGGGAATATAAGATAAGACCCGGATACACGGGCGCCGATTTCCCAGACCGCAAGAAAAGTGACAACCCCGGCCAGGCTCCACCAATACTGTTTTCTAGAACCCAAGGTAGAAACTATCCGCCGGCAGGCTGCCCCCGATTGAAACGGGAGAAAATTCCAAGAAGGTTCTATAGAGGGCTTCCAGAGAAGGCCGGGCTTCTCTGACGGGGATAAACACATAATTACTGCGGGGTATGGCGGCGCTAACCACCGGGGCCCGCAGCCCCAAATCATGTTTTTCCACCAGGGTTCCCGCTTCCCGGGGATTGGCGACCACCCATTCGATAGACGCTTGCAGGGCATTGAGGACAGCCTGCACCGCGGCGGGTTCCGCCTTGGCGTAATCGGCGTCCACCACCAGGACCGTCATGGGGTAGTTACCGGAGGCGGCGCTTCCTGTGGCGGAGCGCCACTCAGCCTGGATATCACCCACCAGACGGAGATCCGGCTTTCCGCTCCGGGCCATGGTGGCGAAGGGTTCCGGCAGCAGGGCTGTGGAGATACGGCCGACGATAAGGGACTGGGCAATTTCGGGATAGGCCAGGGCATAGCTCAACTGCAGGTCCCGGTCGGGGTTAAGCCCCTTGGAAAGGAGTATGCGCCGGAAAACATAGTCCGGGGTGGCGCCCTGGCCGGCAACTTCCACCGACTTACCCCGAGGTCGGCTATGCTGCGGATAGCGCTGTCGCTGGTTAACAGGCTCAGCATCCCCGTACCGGTAACCGCAGCGATTTGGAGGGGCTTCCCGGTGGAGGCGATCTTGGCCGCCACATTGGGGGGAAGCATCCCCACCTTCGCTTCCCCGGAGATGAACTTAGCCGCCATGAGATCCGCCTGGGCCAGGGCTTCCAACCGTACCGGAACGCCGCCCACGAGGGGGGGACTTTCAAAGAGCCGGATCATGGAAACACCCGAGGGGCCCTTGATAGCGTAAATCGTCAATGGCTGGGTGGTCTGGGCGCTTACTATGCCTGTTAAGCCCAGGAGGAGGGCGGCGAAAAATGTTAGGATGCGGATAGGTTTATTCATGTATATAAGTATAACAGAAAAAAGGAGAGTGAAAAGGGAGAGGATAGGAACATCCTCCTCCCCCCGGAACACCCGCCGCTTTACAGGAGCAGATACAAGACCTCATCACCGTGGGCGCCGGTCAGTTTCTGGTCCACGGGGTTTACCACCAGATCCAAGCCCTCAAGGGGGATTGCGCCGAGCAGGGTCTCCCCGTTTTCGGAGGCGACTAATGCCTGGCACGATGCCGACCGGTCTTTCCAGTGGACGGTGACGGGCTCGGTCAATTTGCAAACCGCTTTGGTGTCATTGCCCAGGGTTGCCTCGCTTGTTTTTTCAACCTCAAGCCCCAGCTGCTGACGGAGCCCTTCGTTGATTACCAGGGTTATCGCGCCGGTGTCAACTATGGCCCGCACGGTTATTGCGCGGACCTCTTCCGGCTTGATATACCCGCGCTTGGCATTCCCCACGTCAATGGCGTTCTTTAAAGTGATTTCCTCATACACGGTTCCCATCGTTCTACCTCTCTGTTTACTCTACTATACTTTGGGGGTTCCGGCAAACTGCCGGAGGACCAGCACGATCCTGCTATCCCCTGCACCCTCTATGCGACCACCGTATAGGGCGCTTTAGCGGAAAACAAAAAAAGCCAGAGAAACCGTCTTGTTTTCGAGAATTTTGCAACTTCCTTACGGAACTTGCTTGTCAGGGGATAACCGCCATCGTGGGGTTGCTTTGCATAAACGCCTCTGAAAGACATACGGGGGCATGGTGTTTTTTGCTTGAGCCTTGGCGAAAAAATCGAAAAAAAATATTCTTTTGGCATTCCCGGTTATACAGACCTTACTGTGTCCGCGTCATTCTCGCAGCGATATCGTCCAGCTCCTTGTTTTCTTCAGCCTGGGCGAATTTCCGGTACTCGGCCTTACGCTTGTCTTTAATCTTGTCCAGGACCTTGCGTTCACGGGAGGCTTCCAGAAAGATATCCCGCTTTTCCGCTACCACCAGTTCCGCCCGGGCGGCGTCCATGAGGAGCTTATCCCGGGTTTGATCGAGCCGGAGTATGTACCGGTCGTAGTTTTGCATTTCCGCTAAACCGTTTCCCGGGGCGAAACGTTTCGCCGCAGCATCGAACCGATCCTCTGCCACAGCGGCAATGCGCTGCTCTATCAGGGTCAGGGCGCCCACGGCCTTGCCCAGTTCTATTTCCGCTTCACGTTCCGCGTATTCCCGCAGTTCCAATACCCGCTGGAGGCCGAATCTAAAACGCTTCATACCTGATACCGGGATAGTTCTTCTTCGGGGATCTCCATGTCCGCGATTTTACCCAGGACCCGGAGGCTGTCTGCCACCGCAGTTTTTTCTTCTACGGTCTGCATGAGAAACTGTTCGATAAGTTCCCGCTTGGCGATGGCTTCATCAATCGCCGGATTTGAACCGGCATGGTAGGCCCCTACATTGATCAGATCCTCCGCTTCGGCATAGACCGCCATGAGACGGCGTATATAGCCCACCACTTTTACCGTAACCGGTCCGGATACGACGGGAGCCAACCGGGATATGCTGGCGAGGACGTCAATGGCGGGATAGTGGTAACGCTGCGCCAGGCTGCGGGAAAGGATGATATGGCCGTCCAGGATTCCCCGTACCGTGTCCGCAACCGGTTCGTCCATGTCGTCCCCATCCACAAGGATAGTGTAGAAGCCGGTGATGGTTCCCTTGTCGGAGGTACCGCAGCGTTCCAGCAGCTTCGGCATGGAGTCGAACATACTGGGGGTATAGCCCCGGGTTGCCGGCGGCTCGCCTATGGCCAGGCCGATTTCACGCTGAGCCCGGGCAAAACGGGTAACCGAATCGAAGAGGAGCATCACGTCCAGGCCCTGGTCGCGGAAGTATTCCGCCACCGCAGTGGCCGTGTATGCGCCTCTTAGCCGCGCCAGGGGAGGCGAATTGGAGGGAGTTACAATAATTACGCTGCGGGCCAGGCCTTCAGGTCCCAGGTCCCGTTCTATAAATTCGTTTACCTCACGGCCGCGCTCACCGATGAGGGCCACCACGTTTACATCAGCATTGGTGTTCCGGGCTATCATCCCCAGGAGGGTGGACTTCCCCACCCCGGAACCGGCGAAGATCCCCATGCGCTGTCCCCGGCCTACCGCCAGCATACCGTCTATGGCCCTGACCCCCGTAACGAGACGCTCCTTTATCCGCCGGCGTTTCAGCGGATCCGGAGGGCTGGCAATGGCAGGATAATGTACGGGGGATTCTATTTCACCCTTATCGTCAGCGGGACGGCCCATGGCATCCAGGACCCGGCCCAGCAGTTTTGGTGAAACCGGTACCCCCAGTTGATCCCCCGAAGCGATTACCCGGTTGCCTATCTCTATACCTTCAATTTCCTCGTAGGCCATAAGCTGGACCACGCCGCCGGAGAGCCCCACCACCTCCGCCCGGATGATCCCCTTACCCCGGGGAACTTCAATGCGGCACACTTCTCCTATCACCGCTTGAGGACCGATGCTTTCGATGAGTATGCCCTGGACCTTTATAACATGGCCCACATATTTTATGGTTTCCGTTTCTTCCGCTGTTTCGAGGTACTTCTCTAAGATTGCTTCCATAATCCGCCCCTTAATTGGCAATAGCGGACAAGGATGGCGCCCCGGCAGATGAGGCCTTGGGTTTCGTCTTTATCGGGGACATTTCCAGGATCTTCGCCTCAAGCTCCGCAAGCTGGCTGCTAATCCGGGCGTCTATTTCGCCGAAATCGGTTTCAATGATACAACCGCCGGGATCAACCGTGGAATCCTCCGCCACCTGTACGCCCTTTACCCCTTCTATCTGCTTAATAAAACTGTTGATATGATCCGTGGTGAGTTTCACATCCCGGAGGTTAACCCGGATAATGATATTACCATGGCTTTTTATCTTGCGCAGGGCCTGAACTACATTTTCCCTGACCACGCCCTCCTGGGTCTCGGAGATAATCTTTATAACCTTACGGGTCATGAGCAGCACCAAATCTACGATCTGCTGTTCGCTTTCCACGAGTATCTCTTCCCGGCGGCTCTGGGCCCGTTCCAGCACAGTTTGGATACGTTCAATCAGACGGTCCATTTCGGCCCTGCCTTCGGTATATCCTGCTTCCCGGCCTTCCTTTAAACCCGCGTCCACCGCTTCCTTACGTGCATTGTCGAAGTTAGCCTGGGCGGTAGTTTCAAGCTCCGCCGCCTTTTGCTTTGCCTCGGCAAGAATTTTCTCCGCCTCCGCTTCCGCCTGCTGTTTTATCTGCTGAGCCTCATCACTTAAACGGACAACTTCTTCGCCGGCGCTTGCCTGGGCTGTGCTTATTATCGCATCCGCCCGATCCCGGGCTTCCTGGATCATGCCCTCCCGTTCTTCGTCCCAGTGGGACTTGAACAGCTCCGCCTCCCGCCTGAGGTCATCCGCGGTGGGGCCGATAAATTCCGGCATATCAGGAATTTCGTCCAGTTCTTCCAGGGCCGGCCCCAGGTTAAGGGCCATTTCCGCGTAAGCCTGGGGAGATTCCAGAATAACCTTTTCGTTGCTGAGTATAAGCTCCCCGGGCCTGAAAACCGCCTTGTTAATCATACTACTAACTCATCCTCACCGGCGCGGGCAACCACAATTTCACCGGTCTCTTCCAGATGCCGGATGATGGACACGATCTTCTGCTGGGCTTCCTCAACATCCTTAAGCCGTACCGGTCCCATGAACTCCATATCTTCCTTGAGCATCTGGGCTGCACGCTTACTCATATTCCGGAATATCTTATCCTGCACTTCCGTATCCACCGACTTGAGGGCCTTGGACAATTCCTGGGAATCCACTTCCCGCATGACCCGCTGTATGGCCCGGTCGTCCAGCATAACGATATCTTCGAATACGAACATCCGTTTCTTGATTTCCTCCGCAAGTTCCGGGTCCTCGTCTTCCAGGGCTTCGATGATCTGCTTTTCCGAAGACCGGTCTACCAGGTTCAGTATTTCTACGATGCTTTCCACACCGCCCGCAGCGGTATAATCTTCACTGGACAGGGTGGAGAGTTTCTTTTCCAAAACCCGTTCTACCTCCCGGAGCACTTCCGGGCTCGTACGGTCCATGGTGGCGATACGCCGGGCCACATCGCTCTGCACCTCATGGGGGAGGTTCTGCAGAATGATTGAAGCCTTATTCGGTTCCAGGTACGCCAGGATAAGGGCGATAGTCTGGGGATGCTCCTGCTGGATAAAGTTAAGAAGATGCGCAGGATCCGTGCGGCGTATAAAGTCAAAGGGCCGGACCTGGAGGCTGGACGTAAGGCGGTTGATAATATCAATGGCCTTCTGGCTTCCCAGGGATTTTTCCAGAAGTTCCCGGGCGTAGTCGATACCCCCGGTGGTGATAAACTCGTTGGCCATCATGAGTTCCTGGAACTCTATGAGGACCGCTTCCTTCTGGGCCGGCTCTATGGTTTCAAGCCGGGCAATCTCGAAGGTGAGTGTTTCTATTTCATCTTCCCGGAGATACTTGAAGATCTCCGCGGATATTTCAGATCCAATACTTACCAGGAAAACTGCGGCCTTCTGCCGGCCGGTAAATTCCTTGGCGCCCTTCTTCTTTCCTCCGGCGGCGGCGGCTCCGCCCCCTGCAGCTGCTTTAGCCATATACTATTCCTCCAACAGCCAGGTTCTGATAAGCTGGGCCACATCTCCGGGATGTTCCTTCGCCATGTTGATGGCGTTCTCCTGGAGTTCCATACGTTTCCGTTCTTCCACGGACATGGAAACTTCCACACCCTGCTCTTCCGCTTCCTGGAAGGCCCGCTCCCGCATCTCCTGATGCTGCCGTGCAAGCTCCTCTTCCCGTGCCCGTCTGCGCCGCTCCATTTCCCGGGTGATCATCCTGAAGGCGATAAACCCGATGAGCAGTAACGCTACTCCCGAAAGCAATATCAGGATGGTGGTCTGCATCTGCTTCTGCCGGAAATACTCGGCGTCCTCGTCGGCAAACTGCTTGGTCCGGTCAAAACGGATATTCTGTACCGTCACCGAATCTCCCCGGGCGGCGCTGAAGCCGATGGCATCCTGGATCAGAGCCTGGGCGGCTTTGAGATCCTCCGGCGCTACCGGGGCGTATTCCCGTTCCAGGGAACCGTCTTCCAGTATCACGGGGTTCTTCTTTTCATCATACTTCAATTTCCAGGTCCCGTCGATATTCACCGATATGGTTACCCGGTCGATGCCGGGGCTTTTTTCTTCCTCAATGCGGCGGCTGTTAATTTCCTCATTATGGGTAAGGGTTTTCTGTTCAACCTCCCCATAGAGGTTGCTCATATCCCGGAACGCCGGCGGCATCTGGCCCTCAACCCCCGCGGGACCTTCGGGGTTAAGCCCCGTACCCTTCCAGGCGGTACTGGACGCTGATTCGGACCGGGTAATGGACCGGGCGCTTTCGGAATCGTCATAGGAGAGGCCCGGAGTCCGGGGCTTTATGGTGATGGGATAGAATTCTTCGGTACTCACCGCCTTCTTGGACATATCCATGGCGATCTTAATATTGAGGTCCCGTACCCGGTCGGTAGTAAAGGTGTACTGGAGGGCCTTAAGCACCGTAGCCCGGTATTTAGTCTCCAGGCCCTGGACCAGCTTGGTTTCCCGCTCAATAACTGCCAGCCGGTCGAATTCCGCCATGCCCGCAAAATCGTTGAGCACCAGACCGTTCTGATCCGCAATAACGATATTATCGTCACGAAGTCCTTCCACAGCAAATTTGAGTATCTTCTGGATGCCCTCTATTTTTTTACGGTTCGCCGTAATATCGCTCATGAGCTTGGGGGTAATGATAACGCTGGCGGTAACCGGATTCTGGTCCGATGCAAAAAGTTCCCGCTCAGGCATAACGATAGTAACATTGGCGTCGTCCACATCATCCAGGGATTTTATGTGATCCGTAACCATCTGGGTAATGGCCCGCCGGAGGTTAACATTCCGTTCAAAATCGGTGATGGTCCACCGGTCCCGGTCGAAGATGGCCCAGGGATCGGTTCCTGCGGGAATCATGTCTTCCCGGATAAGGATGGACCGGATCCGCTGGGCGGTCTTGGCGTCCTCCACCATGATAACCCCCGCGGCGTTGACCGTGGTCTTTACCCCTTCCTCGTTGATCCTGGTGATGATCCGGTCCCGGTCATTTTCATCTTTAATGGGAACGTCAATAACCGGTACCATGGTGGGTGCGGAAGAAACCGTTACCAGGGCGATAAGCCCGGCGATAACCGCAACGGTTATACCGATGAGGATACCCCTTTGCATCCAGGTCCACCTGCCCCACAGGCCGGTGATCTGTTCTATAACTTTTTTAAACCATTCGTTCATATTCCCCTCCCCAGAAGAACGGCGCTAATGCGCCCTGTATATGTACTATCTCGTATTAATTATATCCTTCCACCCCTGGACCACGCGGCTGAGCACGGTCCTGGCTATGTTCAATGACATGCTGGCCTTGGCCTGGGCAATGGTAATATCCTGGGGGTCCATGGAGCCCGGATCGGTGATGGCCTTTTGGACCAGATCTGCGGAAAACTGCTGCTCCGCACTAACCTTGTCCAATGCCCGGAGCATCACATCCTCAAAGCTGCCGCTGCGAAGTACCGCCTCGGAACCAATCATGTTGCCCATTTCGGATATTACCGATCCCCTGCCCTGGGCGATATTGCCGCCTATGGAAAAGGGGCCGCCCTGGGGTACCATGTGCTTGGGATTCGTTATTGCCATGGGGACCTTATCCCCACTTACCAGTTCAGGTTTGTAAATATTCATCTATCCCCTCCCCTATACTTTTATCTGCTGCCTATCTCAAGGGCCCGCAGAAACATTGTTTTAGATCCGTCAATAATAGAAGCGTTCGCTTCATAGGCCCGGGATGCGGCGATCATATCCACCATTTCGGTGACCACATCCACGTTGGGCATCTCCACATACCCCGCCCGGGGCCCGGTCTGTATCGCATCGGGGTGGGTGGGATCGTATACCAGCCGGTTCGGTGTGGTATCCTTCTGGATTTCCGCAACCCTGACCCCCTTACCAGGTCCGCCGTCCATCATGTCCGGCAGGAAGGGGGAACGCCAGAAGGGCTGTTCCGCCTTTGGCCGTAATACCACCCGGCTCCTGCGGAAGGGGCCGCCCTCGGCGGTGCGGGTGGTGGAGGCGTTAGCGATGTTGTCGGCGATCACATCGGAACGGAGCCGTTCCGCAGTCATCCCTGTGGCGGCTATATTAATTGCATTGAACAATCCCATATTCTATCCTACCTTAATACCATATTTATCTGGCTGAATTCGAAGGTCGTGGCCTGGGCTAAAAGGGTATACATCATCTGGTTTTCCAGGGCCAGCATCATTTCCTGCTCAGGGTCCACGTTGTTTCCGTTATTCTTGGACGTACTGGCGTAATCCAGGACCCGCCGGGGTTCCACGTCCCGGTAATCCCGTGCGCGCCAGTTGGGGATGTGCTTGGGGTCGGTCAGGGTCAGTTCCAGGGCCGGCCGTTGTTTTTCCGTTTCCAGGGCGCGCTTGAGTTCACTTTCAAAGTTGACGTTGGACCGCTTAAAATTGGGAACCCCGGAATTCGCCATGTTGTCCGCAATCACATTCCGGCGGATAAGGCTGGCATCCATGGCCCGGTGCAGCAGGTCAACGGTTTTTTCAAAGTTATTCGATATCATAAGGTTCTCCCAAATTGATCATCGGCCTTTTAAAATATTTCATAAGATATATCTCCCCAGGTCGTTGTCCACCACGAGGTCCTGGAGACGCTCGTTGACGTAGGATTCGGTGATGGAAATTTTGGTTGGGGCTATGTCCGGAGCCTCAAAGGAAAGTTCCTCCAGGAGAGCCTCCATGATGGTGTGGAGACGCCGGGCGCCGATGTTTTCCAGCCGGGAATTGACCTCCGCCGCCAGGGCCGCCAGGCGATCGATAGAATCGGGGGTAAATTCGATTTCCACCCCCTCGGTGGCCAGAAGATCCACGTATTGCTTGGTCAGGGCGTTTTTTGGTTCCGTGAGGATACGGAGAAACTCCGCCTTGCCCAGGGATTCCAGTTCCACCCGCAGGGGAAAGCGCCCCTGCAATTCGGGGATCAGATCCGAAGGCTTGCTGACATTGAAGGCCCCTGCGGCGACAAAGAGGATGTGACTGGTGTCCACGGGACCCCACTTGGTATTCACCACGGCGCCCTCCACAATGGGCAGTATATCCCGCTGTACCCCTTCCCGGGAAACATCGGGCCCCCCCCCGCCACGGTCGCCCTTAACGGCGATCTTGTCGATCTCGTCGATAAAGACGATACCGGTCTCACAGACCCGCTGACGGGCTTCGTCGCTCACCCGGTCCCGGTCGATAAGTTTTTCCGATTCTTCGGCAATAAGGATTTCTCTGGCACGGCTTACCGGAAGGAGCTTCTTTTTCTTGCCCCCGCCGAAAAAACCGGCGATCCCCGAAAGGCTGCTTTCTAAGTCCTCCATGCCGCCCCCCATCATTTCGAAGGCCGGGAACTGGGGGCTCTGATTTATGGTAATTTCTACCAGCCGGTCCTCCAGCTTTCCCTCCCGAAGCATGGTCCGGAATTTTTCCCGGGTGGAATCTTTTTGATTCCCGGAACCCTTTTGAGTTCCGGCGTCGGCGGCAGGTTCCTCAGCGGGGCTATCGGCAATGTTACTGCTTATTTCAGGCGTATCATCATTGCCGCCCGCCTGCTGCCGGGATACCGGGATGCCCACCTGTATTGCTGCGCCCATAAGAGAGCCATTACCATTACTGGGGCTGATTGAAAAGGCGCCCATGGGCCGCACCACCGGGCCCTCCGGGGGCTTTGTTTCCTTGGGCTTTTTCCCCGTGCCCGGCAGGAGCAGATCCAACAGCGCATCTTCGGCGCGTTTTTCCGCATCCGCGGTAACCGTTTCCTGCATTTCCTGTTTAACCATCTGGACACCCGCAGCCATAAGGTCCCGGATCATGGATTCCACATCCCGGCCCACGTAGCCGACTTCGGTGTATTTGGTGGCCTCCACCTTGATAAAGGGGGAGCCCGCAAGTTTGGCCAGCCGCCGGGCAATTTCTGTTTTGCCTACCCCCGTGGGACCTATCATGAGGATGTTCTTGGGGGCGATGTCCTCGCGAACCTCCGGATCCAGCTTGAGCCGCCGTATACGGTTACGCAGCGCCACCGCTACCGCCCGCTTGGCCTTTTTCTGGCCAACAATGTATTTATCCAGCTCCGCAACGATTTCCCGGGGGGTTAGCCGGTCCAGATTTTTTTCGCTCATCAGCTTAACTCCTCCAGGGTAATATTTCCGTTGGTATAGATGCAGATGCTTCCCGCAATCTTAAGACTCCGTTCGGCGATTTCCACCGCAGAAAAACTGCTGCCCTCAAGATAGGCCAGGGCCGCAGCGTAGGCGTAGTTGCCGCCGGAGCCGATGGCCAGGGCATTTTCCGCAGGCTCTATCACGTCCCCGGTACCGGATACGAGCAGGGTCTTGGAAAGATCCGCCACCAGGAGCAGGGCCTCAAGTTTCCGCAAAGCCCGGTCCGTACGCCAGTCCTTTGCCAGCTCCACCGCCGCCCGGGCAAGGTCCCCGGAATATTCCTTGAGTTTTTCCTCAAAGCGATCAAAGAGGGTAAAGGCATCGGCGGTGGCCCCGGCGAAACCGCAAAGAACCTTGCCGTCCATAAGACGCCGTACCTTACGGGCGTTGTTTTTCATCACCGTTTCACCCATGGTCACCTGACCATCCCCGGCCATGGCGACCCTGCCGTCCCGGCGCACCGCGATAACCGTGGTCGAACGTATTCTACCGTATTTATTCATTTCGTATTCCTTTTACCGTGAGGATGCGCCTTGGCATATACCTTCTTCAAGCGTTCTATATCCACATGGGTGTAGCGCTGGGTTGTGGAAAGGCTGGCATGGCCTAAAAGTTCCTGGACTATCCTGACATCACAGCCGGCGTTAACCAGATGGGTAGCAAAACTGTGCCGTAGAGCATGGGGGTGTACATTTTTCTGCAGCCCCGACCGCTCGGCATATTTGGCGATGATCCACCGTACCCCGGCCACCGAGATGGCCCCCCCGCGGCGGTTCACAAACAGTTTTTCCGTGGGATGCTCCGCCTTGATCCGGCTGTGCCGAGCGGGAATATAGGCGGCAATAGCCTCGCGGGCTTCATCGGAAAAAAATACGTACCGTTCCTTATCGCCCTTTCCGATAACCCTGCCCCCGCTGAGATCCCCGTCAATGGATTTAAGGGAAAGGGTAACCAGTTCGGAAATGCGCAGTCCCGCGGAGTACATGGCCAGGATCAACGCCTTATCCCGCAGGGGCCAGAGTATGCCCGCCGTATCCGGCAGGTCCGCAAAGTCCGCCATCTCCCCTTCCCAGAGAAACACCGGAAGTGTCTTCGGTACCCTGAGGTTACGGAGGTTTCCCGCGGGATTATCCTTCCGGCGTCCAAAGCGGATAAGCCAGCGGTAGAATCCCCGGATCGACGAAAGGGCCCGGTTCACGCTCACCGAGGCCATCCCTTCGGCGCTGAGATCCCCGATAAAACCCTGAACTTCATAGGGGGTCGCCGTATCGGGAAGGACACTGCGGTTTTCACAGTAATTGGCAAAACGGACAAGATCTCCCTCGTAGGCCTGGAGGGTCCTATCCGAGACACCCCGGACGGCGCGGAGATAAACAAGATATTCATCCATCGTTTTGCCGGCCACAGGATTACTGTTCACTGTCCTCCCCTTCATCATCATTGGAATGGAGGTAATCGCATTCCGGATTGATGCAGGCCTTGTGGGACCCGTTTTTCTTGTCGTATTTCTCCACCATGAACTGTCCGCACTTAGGGCAATCCTGGTTTATGGGCTTAAAGTGGCTGATAAAATCACAGTCCGGGTAATTGGTACAGCCGTAAAATTCCTTACCCCGTCCCTTGGTTTTCCTGGCCACCACATCTCCGCCGCACTTAGGGCATTTGGCCAGGGGAATAGATTTGGTGTTGTGGCACTCCGGGAAACCGGAGCAGGCCAGGAAGAAACCGAAACGTCCAAGCTTCTTTACCATGGGCTTGCCGCATTTCTCGCAAACAAGATCCGTGGGCTCGTCCAGGGAACCCTTGTAGGATTCCAGGGTCTTCCCCACCTCGTCCACCTGATCCTTAAAGGGACCCCAGAATTCCCGGATCATGTCGGGCCAGCGGACCTGGCTTTCCTCAACCTCGTCCAGTTTGTTTTCCATGGAAGCGGTAAAGGCGGTATCCACCACATGGGGAAAATATTCTACCAGCATATCGCAGATCATCCTGCCCAGCAGGGTGGGAACAAGTTGTTTGTTTGACCGGGTAACATAGTAACGGTCCAAAAGCACCGAAATGATGGGGGCGTAGGTTGAAGGCCGGCCTATGCCCTTTTCTTCCAGGGTTTTCACGATAGAAGCATCGGTGTACCGGGGCGGTCCCTGGGTAAAATGCTGTTCAGGGTGGAATTTATCTATCTCAACCTTGTCCCCGATTTTCAGTGAAGGATAGGCGCTGCCCTTCTCTTCCTTTGAATTGAGGAGCTTCAACACCCGGTAAAATCCCTTGTCCACAATTTTGGTGCCGGCGATACGGAAGATACCATCCCCGGCTTTTATATCGGTGCTCACCGTTCTGGTTTTCGCGTTCTTCATCTGGCTGGAAACAAAACGTTCCCAGATGATCGTATAGAGCCGGAGCTGATCCCGGGTCAGGTGATCCTTCATATCATCCGGGGTATAGTGTACATAGGTTGGCCGTATGGCTTCGTGGGCATCCTGGGCTTTCTTCCCCACGGTATACTCCACCGCCTTTTCCGGAAGATCCCCGGGATACTTTTCCCCAAGCCAGGTACGAACCTCGTCCAGGGCAAGCTGGGATATGCGCACAGAATCGGTACGCATATAGGTGATAAGCCCTATGCGGGAGCTGCCGATGTTCACCCCTTCGTAGAGCTGCTGGGCTACCTGCATGGTCTTCTTGCTGGTAAAGCCCAGGCGGTTTGCCGCAGTTTGCTGCAGCTGGGATGTGGTAAAGGGCGGCTTGGGTTTAACGGTTTTTTCGGTTTCCCGTATGTCCTGGACAAAGCAGTCGGCGCCGGTGATCAGATCCACTATGGCCTTTACATCCGCTTCGTGTTTCAGTTCCGGCTTGGCGCCCTTCCAGGTAACCAGCTGGGCGGTGAATACGGACTTGCCCACTTTGAAATCCGCTTCCAGGGTCCAGTATTCTTCGGGGATAAAGGTTTCCACTTCCTTTTCCCGATCACAGATGAGCCGCAGGGCTACGGACTGAACCCTTCCGGCGGAAAGGCCGTTTTTTACCTTCTTCCACAGTAATGGTGAAAGGTTATATCCCACCAGACGGTCCAGCACCCGCCGGGCCTTCTGGGCGTTTACCAGGGATTCGTTGATGGCCGCCGGGTGGGACACCGCATCCTTAATCGCCGCCGGGGTTATCTCATTAAAGCTGATCCGCTGGATGGGTACCTTATCGGTTTTTGCAACAATGGCATTCCGCAGATGCCAGGCTATGGCCTCCCCTTCCCGGTCATTATCACTGGCCAGCAGCACCGAGTCCGCCTTTTTGGCGTCCCCAAGGAGTTCCTTTAAAATCTTCGCCCTGCCGCGGACGGTGATATACTCGGGTTCAAAGTTTTTGTCCACATCAATGGCAAGCCGCGATTTGGGCAGATCGATCAGGTGGCCCATGGATGCTTTGACGGTATAATCCGGGCCAAGGTATTTTTCAATGGTCTTTGCTTTAGCCGGCGATTCCACGATCACCAAAATCCTTTTGTCCCTTGCTTTCTTAACGGTTTTTACTGCCATGTATCCTATTCCTCGCAAACAATATTAAGGGACCGCCCTAAACTTAAGGCCAGATCGGTTCCGGTGGCGTTACTTGTATCTTCCGGGTATGCCATGCCCCATTCTTCAAAAATTTCCGCAGCCCGGACTATTACCCGCGCCCCGTCTTCCGCCAGTTTTTTGGTTCCCTCCCCCAAAGGTGAGGATACCCCAACGGCGGCTGCAAAAAGATCCCGGCCCTGATCCAGGGCAAACTGGGCGGTGATTAAAGCGCCGGAACGCTTAGGGGCCTCCACTATCAGAACCCCCCGGGCGAGGCCGGAGATG
This sequence comes from Treponema primitia ZAS-1, assembly GCF_000297095.1. Taxonomy (NCBI): domain Bacteria; kingdom Pseudomonadati; phylum Spirochaetota; class Spirochaetia; order Treponematales; family Treponemataceae; genus Treponema; species Treponema primitia. Next base: position 51,530 of record NZ_AEEA01000057.1, read on the forward strand.
ATCCGGTTACGGGCGGGGAAATTCCACCGGAACGGTTCCGTACCGGGGGGTACTCACTCAGAAGGACGCCGCCGGTTTCCAGGATACGCCGGGCCAGGGTACGGTTTGACACCGGATAGACCTGGTCCAAACCGGAACCCAGCACCGCTACGGTAGGCGCCCCGCCATCCATGTTACCCCGATGAGCCAGGGCATCGATACCCAGGGCCAGACCGGAAACCACGGGCATTCCGCCCCGGGCCAGTTCCCGCGCCAAATCGTAGGCCTGGGCTGCTGCCTGGCCGGAGGGCCGCCGGGTTCCGACCACCGCCGTCATGGTCTGTTCCGGGTTCGGAAGTACACCCCGGTAAAAAAGCAACGCCGGGGGATCAAAAAGCTCCCGGAGCAATGGGGGATACTGAGAATCCCCATGGGAAATATAGTCTATCCCACGGAGCCGTCCGGCGTTTGCATCCTTTTCAGCCTGTACCCTAAGCGCATCCATAGTCCAGGGGCTGTTCAGGGGGCGCTTGACTATCTGCTCTATATCTCCCTTTGAAAGTACGTAAAAATCTTCCTCCCGGTCAAATTTTTCACCTAATACAATCTTTTCCCGAGGCCCGAGATTGGGGATACGGTTAATGACCAAGTCCAACAAACCCCGTTTATCCATAAATTATGTCCAATATCCTTTGCCGGTTCATCTGGGCTTCGTTCACCTTTTCAAGATCCTTGGTAAAATCAATGATCCTTTCGTATACCGCCACCGCCTCCCGGTAGGCTTCTATCATATAGTAAGACCGCGCTAAAACAAACATGGTATCCACATCGGGGCTTATTTCCAGACTCCGCATCAGGTAGGGTATGGCCTCCCGGGGACGGTCAAGCTCAAAGGCATAGAGCACCCCCAGGCCGTACAGAGGCCTGACATAGCGCTCGTCCAGAGAAATGGCCCTGAGGTACCCATTCTCCGCAAGGGTATAGTAATTATCCCGGGTCAAATTACCCGGATTCCCTTCAAAGTTCAGTGAGGATTTAGCCACAACTCCCGCGGAAACCCCTACCATATAATGGAGGGCCGCATCCATGGGATTATAGGCGATAGCCCGCTCCAGGGCTTCCAAGGCTTCACCGTGGAGCCCCTTGTCCTGGAGCCGGTAGGCCAGGATCTTCCAATAAATCCCCGTTTGAGCCGCGTCCTTAACCTGCTGCTCAATCTTAGCCTCGTAGGCGTTGATGGCGGTACGCAGCCCCTGAATAGTCTCCGGAGGGCCATTTCCGGGACTCAGGGCGGCAATCTGTCCTGCCAGGGTATCCCACTGCTTATTCCGGTTATACCCTAAGAATACCATAACAAGGGAAGCGATGAGGACAATTACGATAAGCCCTACAACCACTTCTTTTTTTACCTTCATTACCTACCCCTACGCCTTTCCGGCGGTTTTAAGATCCCGCAGCTTTGGTCTATACCGCTTAAGGCTTTCCTTAAGCAAGGCCACATCCACATGGGTATAGATCTGGGTGGTAGCCAGATCCACATGCCCCAGAAGTTCCTGTACGGACCGGAGATCCGCGCCGCCGGCGAGGAGCTCCGTGGCATAACTATGCCGCAGGGTATGGACCCTGGTACTGGTTCCCCCAGGACCGGACAGGGCGGCGTAATTACGCCAAATACCCTTACGGGAAAGCCGCTTCCCGGTCCTGCCGAGAAACAGGGCCGATGTCCGTCCGCTTTTCACCAAATTGGGGCGGCATTCTTCCAAGTAACGCCTTAGCCAGAGCGCTGCCTCCCCCCCAAAGGGAACCAGCCGTTCCTTATTCCCCTTTCCCCGTACCCGGGCAATACCCTCGTGGAAATAGAGGTCCCGAATATTCAGGGCCACCGCTTCGGAAACCCGCAGACCCGAAGAGTAGATCAGCTCAAACATAGCCCTATCCCGTAAACCCAGGAGATTATCCGAATCCGTACCCTCCAGGATGCTCTCCACCCGTTTCTGGGAAAGCACCTCCGGTAAATGCCGGCTTCCTCTGGGCGGTTCCAGAATAGCCGCAGGATTATCATCCCGTAACCCTTCATCCCCGATATACCGGAAGAATGATCGCAGGGCGGAAATTGCTTTAGCGGTGGAACGAGAATCTATACGATCTTTTTCCCTGCGCTCGTCCAGGTACCGGGAAATTTCCAGGGATTCCACGGTCTCCACCTTAAGTCCCGCAAGGGGAAGCCATTCCAGAAAACGACGAACCTCAAAACGGTAGGTTTGGGCGGTCATCGGGGAACGACGTTCCATGGCGATAAGCCGGGAATAAAAACGTTCCAACAAATTCGGGCCAGCGGTCATCGGTACGGGCACCTATATTTCCCTGTTATCAGAACCGGTTTTCTCGCTTCTCCCCTTCTCAAATTGGAGTAAATAATCCCTGTCCCGGTAAATCGCGGGAACATTCAAATCCTGAGCGGTCCGGCGGGAAGAAAATTCCCCGGAGCCGTTGGTGAAGTTTTCCGCAGCCCGTTTGGAGTGGCTGGTCACCTTTTCCCACTCGGTTATGTCGATAAAGCCGGTATCCTTAGTCTTCGTCTCCTCCTGGAATTTCGCGGCCGCAGTCTCTTTGATGTTCTGCCCACGAAAACCGGTGGCAATAACCGTTACCTGTATTTGATCCGCATGGCTTGTGTTCAAAACAGTCCCGAATTTGATGAATACATTGGGATCCGCCTTTTCCTTAATGTAATTGACGATGTCCGCAACTTCAAAAACCGAAAGATCCTCCCCACCGGTGATATTAACCAGGATATGCTGGGCGCCGGCAATGGTAGTATCCTTGAGCATGGGATTATCAATAGCCTTTGAGGCCGCATCCTTAGCGCGGTCACCCCCCTCGCCTATACCGATACCCATAAGGGCGTCCCCCTGCCCCAGCATGGTGGTTCTTACATCCGCAAAATCAACATTGATATCCCCGGGTACGGTGATAAGATCCGCTATACCCTGTACGCCCTGACGAAGCACATCATCGGCCTTGAGGAACGCTTCTTTCATTGACGTTTTCTTATCAATTATTGACATAAGGTGTTCATTGGGGATGATGATAAGGGTATCCACCGCCTCCCGCATTTTAGCGATCCCCTCTTCGGCGAGGCTCATTTTTTTCTGACCCTCGAAGGCAAAAGGCTTGGTTACCACCCCTACGGTAAGGGCCCCATTCTCCCGGGCTACCTGGGCGATGATGGGAGCCGAACCGGTACCGGTACCGCCGCCCATTCCGGCGGTAACAAAAACCATGTCGGCGCCCTTGAGAACATTGGCAATAGAATCCCTGTCCTCCATGGCGGCCTTTTCGCCGACCTCCGGCCTGCCCCCTGCCCCAAGCCCACCGGTGGATTTGGCGCCCAGGGCTAATTTTGTCCCGGCCTTACTCAGGTTCAGCGCCTGCTGATCCGTATTTGCCGCGATAAAATCTACCTGCTGCAAACCGTGTTCGATCATACGGTTTACCGCATTGCAGCCCCCGCCGCCGGCGCCGAAAACCTTGATCTTCGTCGGTCTCGGCCCCATTACTGTTTCTTCATGAACCTCAAAATTCTTCATGCAGCTTCCCCTCCCAAATCACTTTTTTGATAAAATTTCAGGGCGTTCCCATGCGCCCCTTATAGTTTAAAAAAATTCCTTTTTTAACCATTCCCATATTTTACCGAAGAAGGAAACCTGTCCCTTCTTCTCCCGTACCTTGGTATCCGGCCCCCTATCGGGGGTTTTTACATCTTCCCGGATATTTCCTTCCAACACTAATCCTATCGCTGTGGCAAATAACGGGCTGTTGTACCGTTCCTGCAGCCCCCCCATTGACAGGGGATTACCGATCCGCACGGGCATTTTAAAAATCTGGGCTGCCAGTTCAACCGCCCCAAGAAATTCCGCACCCCCACCGGTAAGCACAATTCCGCCGCCCAAAGGCCTGCTCAGCGGAAGAGCATCCAGCTTATCCTTAACCATGCGGAATATCTCCGCCAAGCGGGGCCGCACAATTACTGCAATCTGAGACTTCGGAATGGGCAGAGGAGGTCTTCCCCCCAGGCCTTCAATGATAATATCATCATCATTTTCCAACAGTTCCGCTATACAGCACCGGGCGTCAATCTTAGCCCGTTCTGCATTTTCAAAGGAAATATTTTTTACAATCGATATATCCTGGGTTATTTCGGCCCCCCCAAGGGGGACCGAGAGGGTTGAATAGGGAGCTCCCTGGCAGCAGACCATCACATCGGTGGTACCGCCGCCAAGATCCACCAGGGCAACCCCTAATTCCTTTTCTTCCTCCGTAAGTACCGCCCGGCCCGCAGCCAGAGTCTGCAGGATCAGATCGTTAACCCGGAACCCCGCGCGGTTAACGCACTTGATCAGATTCTGCGCGCTGTTGGCGGAACAGGTGATGATATGTACCTCCGCTTCCAGGCCCCTGGCAATCATGTTTAGAGGATTCCGGATACCCGGCTGTTTATCCACAATATAGGTTTGGGGTATCACCTCCAGGATTTGGCGATCCATGGGGAAGACCATGGCCCGGGCAACTTCCAGCACCCTGACTATATCCTCGGGCCCTATTTCCCGGTTTTCCTTTTCGTCCCGGCTCCGGCCGGTAACCGCCACAACACCCCGGGAATTCACCCCATCGACGTGGTTGCCCCCGATGCCGGTCCAGCAGGCATGTACCTCCCGGCCGCTCATCATCTCCGCCGCTTCAATGGCAGCCGCCACGGACTGCAGGGTAGCTTCAATATTTACCACCACCCCTTTCCGCAGCCCCGAGGAAGGACTTATCCCTACGCCGGTAATTTCAATGGTTCCCTTCTCTGTCCGTTCGCCGATAACAGCACGGATACTGGTGGTGCCGATATCAAGGCCTACCACTAATCCATCATTGGCCAAGGGCGGCCTCCTTTTTATAGGACGCCGTGCCGGTTCTGAAATCAATTTCATCCACCATAACGCCCTGTTTTATAAATACATCAATGAGCAAGAGCATATACCGAATCGTATCCTGGGTTAATTCATTCCCTACCCGGATTTTAGCGGGATAGTGAACCGGAAAAAGCACCAGCTCAAACCCATCATAGGGTTTGGCCTTGACCTGGATCTCCGAAATTGTTCCCAGCAGCTCCGGCGCCGAACTATTCAGACGCCCCAAATCCGTGAGGAAGCGCTGAAAAAGTGCGGGAAGCCGCATACCCAGGGAGGTGTTTTCAAAGACCAACCCCGAAATAATCGGCAGGGTATGTATTCCCCCTTCCGCCACATCCTCTCCAATTTTAAAAACCACACCATATCTGTCGAAAAACACCGGCTCTATTTTACCGTTTATCGGAGCAAGGGCCATGGCAACCGCCTTGCGCTTTTCTAAAACAATCTTAACCGTATCGGGAAACTGTTTTGTTACCCTGGCGGACTCAACCTGATACATGGCCCCCAGGGCAAGTTCCGCCCCGCGGGCATCCATGGTCATGTAGGAAGTATGGACCCCAATCCCCGCCTGGGTTAATACGGCGCCCCGGTCAAGTTCGGGAATTCCCGATATCTCTATCACCGACAGGGGCATACAGGGGGTAACCCCCAGGACCCAGATCAGCTCGCCTGCCAAAATTACTGCCAGGGCAATCAGAAGCCATTTGAGCCGTCTGTCCATTTTGGAATGAACCGGATTTTCTTCAGGAAGAGTATTTTCAAACACAAACCCCTCAGACATGGTCCACCTCTCTGTTTCTTGAAATATTAACGATAAGTCCCGCGATCAGTAATGTTATTGCCAGGGAGGAACCGCCGGCGGAAAAGAACGGCAGGGGAACCCCCGTGGCGGGTACGGCCCCGGAAACCACGGCGATATTCAAAAGCGCCTGGGAACTGATCATGGTAACCAGACCGAAACCCAAAAGCCTTCTGAACATATCATTTGACTTAATAGCCGCCCGGTATCCGTGGATCGCAAAAACCATGAAAATTAAGAAGAACAAAAACACCCCCGCAAGGCCCGCCTCTTCGGAAAAAGACGAAAAGATAAAGTCCGAATGTATTTCCGGAACGCTGGCAATTTTCCGGGTGCCCTGGCCAAAACCCTTTCCCAAAAGCCCGCCTGAGCCGATGGAGAGCAGGGAAGAATGAACCTGGTATCCCGCCCCCAGGGGTTCCCAGTCGGGAATAAAGAAACTAATAACCCGGCGGAGCCTATGTTCCTTGGTAAGCACTAAAAATGCGGATAAAGGAATCAATATTACTGCACCGCTTATAAAGTACCGGTACCGCACTCCGGCGAGAAAGAAAATAAATACCGCATTTATCGCGATGAACAGCGCGGTAGAAAAGTTATTCTGCAAATAAATCAAAAAGAAAAATAGTAACGTTATCAGTGTGGGCGGCAGGATTCCCGCGATAAGAGAGTTAATACGTTCCTGCTTTTTGCTGAATATATGGGCCAGATAGAAAGGCAGGGTCAGTTTAACCAGCTCCGATGGCTGAAAAGTATTAGTACTCCCTATCCGTATCCACCGGGCCGCTCCGTTTTTTGTTACCCCAATGCCGGGCATAAAGGTTAAAAGGCATAAAACAGCGGTGATCACCACCATGGGAACAATCAGTTTTCGCAGATATTCTAAATTGATCCAGGATGCAACAAAGAATGCTCCCAAGCCCACAAACCCATAAAGCAGCTGCCGGGTAATAAAGTACAATCCTTCGCCAAAAAACCGTTCCCCGTAGGCATAGGATGCGGAATAAAGGGTAACCAAGCCAACCCCGGTAAGGAGGAGAATGCTGGCGATCAAAATATGGTCCGCCTGGGATTTGCGTCCGGCGCTCTCAAGATCAAATGCTTGTATCATTGTATTTTCAATGTTGATAGGGCTATTATGGCAAACAGGCCCCCGAGGATCCAGAACCGGATGACTACCTTAGCCTCCGCCCAGCCCGATTCCTCGAAATGGTGATGAAGAGGGGCCATTTTAAAGACCCGCTTCTTCCGCAATTTATATACCAGCACCTGGATGATAACCGATGCCGCTTCCAAAACAAAAACACCGCCGATAATCAGTATCAGTATTTCTTTTTTGACAATCAGGGAAATGGTTGCCGCCACTCCGCCAAGGGAGAGACTTCCCACGTCTCCCATAAATACTTCAGCGGGATGGGCGTTGTACCACAGAAACCCTATACAGGCCCCCACCGCTCCCAGGCAGAAAACCGTTAACTCCCCGCTGCCCACAATATAGGGTATTCCCAGGTAGGAAGAGTAGTCCACCCGGCCTGTAATGTAGGTCAGGATAGCCAGGGCGATAAAGACCAGAATCAGGAGCCCCGTGGCAAGTCCGTCCAGCCCATCGGAAAGGTTCACCGCGTTGGATTCCCCCACCAAGAGCAGTATCGCAAAGGGGATCCACAGGTTCCCCATTTCAACCACCGGGTTTTTAAAGAAGGGCACGTACAGGGTGGTGATCCCCTCCTCATCGGAGTTATAGAGGATCAGGGTTATGGTTACCGCCACAACAAATTGAAGCGCCAGTTTTGCCCAGGCCGGCAGTCCGTCGGAGTTATGGCGCCGCACCTTGAGGAAGTCGTCGATAAAACCGATTGCGCCAAAGGCCACGAAGGCGCCAAGGGTAAGCCAGACCTTTTCATTTTCCAGATCCGTCCAGAGCAGCACCGCAATTACCGTGGAAAAGATGATAAGCACACCCCCCATGGTTGGGGTTCCGTCCTTTTTCAAATGGGTAGCGGGGCCGTCATCCCGGATGGATTGTCCTATTTTAAGTTTTCGCAGAGATTCGATGATCCGGGGACCAAAAATAAAGCACAATAACAATGTGGTCAGAGCGGCATAGGCGCTCCGAAAAGTGAGATATTGAAAAACATTGAAGGGGGTGAAGTATTTTACCAGGGGATATAAAAACTCTAAAAACATTTAAGCAGCCCCCCACAGTATACGCTCAAGGATTTCGGCCCCGCTGCCGATAATTCCGATAGGGGTAGCGCTGATACTGCCCCCGGGGACATGCTGCAAGGTTAAAATGTTCATGGGGCTCCTAGCCATCGATCCTCCCCCGGCCATTTTCAATCCTGATCTGTAAAATTTCTTCCGGTTGCTTTTTTGTAAGCCCCAGCTGTTCTACCGCAATATGTTCTATCCGCTCTGCGGAGGAAAACAGGGTAATCCCCGCGATAAGCCGTTTATTACTTTCGATCCACTCTTCCTGGACCACCTCAAGGCGCCGCACATCCCGCTGCAGGGACGCATAGTTTCTGGACTGCCAAACGGAGATCACCAAAAACACGGGAAGTGTCAGGGTAAAAAAATAAAGTAATATAAACCGTCTCATGACCGTCCACCCTCATCAAATACTTTTTCCACCACCCGCAGCTTAGCGCTCCGGGAGGGCGGATTATTCCGAATCTCATCGAAACCGGGGGCAACTGCTTTCCGGGTTATAAGATTGACAACCCGGCGGCCCTCACATCTACATATCGGCGTTTCCGGCGGGCAGGTACAGTCCTTGTTTTTGTCCCGGAAAAAATTTTTTACCCGCCTATCCTCCAGGGAATGAAAACTGATAACCCCCATACGCCCGCCGGCTTTTAACGCAGAAAGGGCCGATTCCAGCAGATCCAGCAGCCGCAGCAGTTCCCCGTTTACGGCTATCCGCAGGGCTTGGAAGGTCTTCGTTGCCGGATGCACCCTGGAACGGCGGTACTCCGCAGGAACCGCCCGGCTTACAATTTCCGCCAGGGCCACCGTACTGGTGATGGTCGCCCGGGACCGGTTTTCTACAATGGCATGGGCTATACGCCGGGAATATCGTTCCTCGGCATTGTTGTAGATCAGATCCGCCAGTTCTTTTTCCGGAAGCCGGGCGATCAGGTCCGCCGCGGTATCCCCCGCACTGGTATCGATCCGCATGTCCAGGGCTTCATCCTTACGGAAGCTGAAACCCCTGCCGGACTCTTCGTAATGGTACATACTCACCCCAAGATCGATGAGGATGGTATCGGGTCGTTCATTTCCGGCGGGAAGCGCCTGCGATACAAGGGAAGCAAAAAAATCATGGGACCAGCCGTTGTAAAAGCGTATCCGATTCCCGAATTCCCCCAGCCGCTCCCGGGCCTTTTCCTGGATATCCCTGTCCGCATCAATACCCACAATCCTGAGGCTGGGAAAGCGGGAGAGGAAAGCGTAACTATGCCCGCCTTCCCCTAGGGTGGCGTCCACCATCAACTCACCATCCGTACGGGGTGCGAGGTATTGGACAGTTTCCTCCAGCAAAACCGGGGTATGGGTAATGGTCATTACTCGCCGTCCTTTTCCCGCAGCAGAGCAGCGCCTAGTTTTTCATAGGCAATTTCATATTCTTCTTTACTTTCAGTCTCATAACTTCTATACCGGTCGGCATTCCAAATTTCAACAAAATCGTCCTGACCCAGGACAATGCAATCCCGGTTCAGATCCGCATATTCCCGCAGGGTTTGGGGAATGGCGATGCGCCCCGCCTTATCAATCTCAACATCCTGGGCAGGCCCTATGAGGTGACGCCGCAGCGCCCGGAAGTCGGAATTAAAGGCGGAGCTGGACGTCCGCACCTTTTGCATCAGCTTATTCCATTCTTCCATGGGATAAAGCCAAATGCAGCCATCGGGTCCCTTGGTGAGCATATGATTGTTGTCCTCCAGGGCTGCCCGAATTTTCGTGGGCAGGCTCAAGCGGCCTTTATCATCGAGGGTTATTTTGTATTCACCATTCAAGGATTTCATCCCTTCTTTTTCCCCTTAGATCCATTTTTTCCCACTTGAACCCACATAATCCCATTATTTTCGCTTTGAATGAAAAGGTCAATAACTTTTTTTGAGAAAAACGTTATATATAGTAAAAATATTCTTTCTTTTACTATACGGATATAAAGCATAAGGGAATCAACGGACTTCCGTGGACTCTTATTGAGCGGAAGAGTATGCTCGATCCATGGCATCGCACCGCATTGGGACCGAACGGGAGCAGAGTCTCCACCGGGCTTTAAAACTCCGCTATTCCGGCGCCCGAGGAGATATCGAGGTTATCAGGGCGGGGTATGTCTGTGATGGGGTCAGCGAGGACGGCGAAATGATCGAGGTCCAGACCGGCAGTTTTGGACCCCTGAAGAAAAAAGTCCCGGAATTACTGCGATTAGGCCCGGTACGTATCGTCCATCCCATTATCATCCGCAAATCCATAGAGACCCAGGATGCCGCCGGCGCCCTCCTCCGCAGCCGAAAGAGCCCCCGGAAAGGCACACCCTGGGACGTTTTCAAGGCCCTGCTCTACGCCCCTGAGCTGCCCCTGCTGCCGGGTCTGACCCTGGAACTGGCCCTGGTGGACGTATTAGAAAAGCGCATCCTGGACGGCAAAGGTTCCTGGCGCCGCAAGGGGGCCAGCATTACCGACAAAACCATTACCGAATACCACGAGACCATGGTGTTTAACGCCCCCCGGGATTACCGCTATTTCCTGCCCTTTAAGAAGGGGGAAACCTTTACGGTAAAAAGTCTGGCGGAAAAGGCGGGGATAGCGCCGGAGCTTGCCCGGAAGGCGCTGTATGTGCTGACGCGGATTGGGGTGGTGGAGCGGATTGGGAAGGACGGGAATGCTTGGGTTTACCGGGGTGTGCAGGGTCATGTGAAAAAACGCCCGCGGGGACGGGGAATCCCCACTGCGGGATGCCTGTAGAATCTGCTTCCGCAGCCCCGCTGCGCGGGTCTACTACAGCAGGGAATTCCTCGGACCGTAGGTCCGCAATATCCCGCAGCGTGGCTTCCCCGTCCCCGCGGGCGCCTTCTACGCCTTAGCGGTTTTAAATCCCAGGCATTTTCCTAAAAAACAAAAATATTTCTCCGTAGACTAAAGCAAAACCAGGGTCTACTTCCCTATCTAGGGCAGGAGGTTTTTATGAAAAAACCAATGCTCAAAATTATGGTGGACTATGTTTTCAAGCTCATCTTCGGCGACCAGCGGAATATCGATATTCTTGCCGGGTTTTTAAAGGCTGCCCTTAATCTGCCCGAGGCGGAATACGACAGCCTAAGCATCGTGGACCCCAATCTCAAACGGGAGTTTGCAGATGACAAAGCAGGGGTTTTGGATGTAAAAATCCATACAAAAACGGGTATCGTAATCGACGTGGAAATCCAGGTCTCCGCCTATGGCGGGCTGCGCAAACGTCTTACCGAGTATGCCGTCAAAATGGTCACTGAACAGATTAAACGGGGGGAAAACTGGAAACAAGCTAACCGGGTTGTCTGTATAATCATCATCAATGATATTCTCATTCCCGAGGAAAAGGATTATTATAATAGATATGCCCTGCTGAACCGGGAAACGGGGACCGAATTTACCGACTTATTGGAAATAAACACCCTGGAACTGCCCAAGCTGCCGAAGCAGAGCGACGGTTCAGACTTATATATGTGGTCTCAGTTTTTCACCAGCGAGACCGAGGAGGATTTCATGATGGTAGCGGAAAAAGACCCGGTAATAAAGAAAGCGGTAGCCACGCTGATGGAGCTGAGCGAAGACGAGCGGGAACGGTTACTGGCAGAGTCCCGCGAAAAGTTTCTGTATGACCAATACCACCGGGAAAAGGAATCCTATGAAAAGGGCCTAAGCACCGGCCGGGAAGAAGCGTATCAGGAAAAGCTGGAATCCGCCCGGAAACTTAAGGCCAGAGGCTTTTCCGGTGATGAGATTTCCGGCATTTTACAACTCGTACCCAAGGATATCGCCAAACTCTGAATCGGTATGTGAAGCCCACCAGTAACTATCCCTCTTCGCGCTCTGTGACAGAAGCGGGCGCGGGGAGGGGTGCGCCTGGCTTCATGTATATGGAATTCTCTGCTGGAGGAGACCCGAAGGGGCTCCGCAAGCAGGCTCTACATGCACATGAAGACGGGCGTACCCCTCCCCACGCCCGTCTTTGACGACAAGCCGGAGAAACGGGATACTTACAGAAACTACTCTTTGATATTGTACTTGCGGCGGAACCGTTCGATACGTCCGGCGGTGTCTACCAACTTCTGCTTACCCGTAAAGAAGGGGTGGCAGGAGGAGCAGATTTCAACCTTGATGTCCCTGGAGGTAGAGCGGGTTTCGATAACGTTTCCACAGGCGCAGGTGATTTTGGTCAGTTCGTACTTGGGATGGATGCCTTCTTTCATCTATATAACTCCATACATAATATGCTTAATCCGAACCGGCGGAACCGGTATTCATCGACTTCAAGAATGCTTCATTATTCTTGCTTTTCTTCATTCTGTCAACCAGGAGTTCCATGATTTCGATGTCGTCCATGGGGTTTATTACCTTACGGAGTATCCAAATCTTCTGGAGCTGTTCATCCGAAAGGAGCAGTTCTTCCTTCCGGGTGCCGGATTTCTTGATGTTGATAGCCGGGAAGAGTCTGCGGTCGGAAATGCGGCGGTCCAGGTTGATTTCCAGGTTGCCGGTGCCCTTGAATTCTTCGAAAATGACCTCGTCCATACGGCTGCCGGTCTCAATAAGGGCGGTGGAAATGATGGTTAGGCTGCCCCCCTCCTCTATGTTCCGGGCGGCGCCGAAGAAACGCTTGGGCTTGTGGAGGGCGTTGGAGTCCACACCGCCGGAGAGTATCTTCCCCGACATGGGAACGGTCTGGTTATAGGCCCGGGCAAGCCGGGTGATGGAATCCAGGAGTATCACCACGTCTTTTTTATGCTCCACCAGGCGTTTGGCCTTTTCCAAGACCATTTCGGTTACCTGGACATGGCGGCTGGCCTGTTCATCGAAGGTGGAGGAGATTACCTCCGCCCGGACGGTACGTTCCATGTCGGTTACTTCCTCGGGCCGCTCGTCGATGAGTAATACGATAAGGTAGACCTCGGGGTGGTTCTTGGTGATGGCGTTGGCTATCTTCTGCATCATGATGGTCTTCCCGGTCCGGGGAGGGGCCACGATGAGGGCTCTTTGGCCCTTCCCGATGGGGCAGAAGAGGTTGATGACCCGCTCGCTGATACCTTCGGTGGTGGTCTCCAGGTCCAGTATCTTGTTGGGGTACAGGGGAGTCAGGTTGTCGAAGGGTATGCGGTTCTGGGCTACCGTGGGGTCGTCGTAGTTTACGGTCTCCACCCGAAGCATGGCAAAGAAACGCTCCCCTTCCTTGGGGCTGCGGATCTGACCGTAGACCGTATCGCCGGTTTTCAGGGCAAAAAGGCGGATCTGGCTGGGGCTGATGTAGATGTCGTCCGGCCCGGGGAGGTAGGAGTTCTGGGGGCTGCGGAGGAAGCCGTAGCCATCGGGGAGTATTTCCAGGGAACCGTAGGCGTAGATGATCCCCCCCCGCTCGGTGTGGGCCTTAAGGATGATGAAGATGATCTCCTGTTTTTTCAGGGCCACCATGTCCTCGTGGGAGATGTTGTAACAGGCCGCCAGTTCCCGAAGGTCTATCATATTAAGCCGGATAAGCTCGTTGATAGAAAGCCGGGGTTTACCGTTGTCCTGATCCAGCCGGGGTTCCGGTTTACCGTAAATGTCCGGCATGGAGGGCAGCTTGGGGATGGCCGGCAGGGGCAGACCACTGGCAGCCGGGGCCGACGGCGGTGAAAACCCTGAACCCGACTGCTGGTTCCCATTGGTATAAGCGCCGTTGGCCGGCTCCCGGGACACCGAAGAAGGGGCGATATTGCCGTAATTCGGGGCGGATCGGTCGGCGGCAGGGGAACGGTCATAGGGACGGCGTCCCCGGGGCCGGGTCTGGGTACGGACCACAATGGTTTTGCCGCTTGGCCTATCCTCTTCTCCCTGGGGATAGGCTTCGGCGCCTATCTCAGTACCGCCTTCGCCGGAATTCTGCGGAAATTCCTCCGCAGCGGAACCGGCGGCGCTGAAGGGTTGAGTATCTTCGCCGTTATTAGGACTCTGAAATTCATCGTGTTTTGCCGCCTTGGGGGGACGGCCTCTGCGTATAATTGCCATGAAAAATCTCCGTTAGGATTGATGAGAAAATATACTTTTACGCGCTTTCAAACGTATTCATTTCCTGATTTTTTATTTCTTTGAAAGGATTACAACAATAAACACCATTAAAAAAGGTTCGCTATCTATTATTTATTTCAGTCTACTCCGGGGAATCTTTTATGTCAAGCCTTGTTCTGTAAAGATAGAATTATTTAAATTCGAATTTATCCTTGTTGTGGATAATTTCGGACTTGATTTCGCTTATGGGAAGCCATTGTACGATAAAAGATATTTCGGTGTTGAAATTATATTCCCGCTCCCCCGTGGGCAGATAGGGGGATAGGGTCATATCCAATTTGGCATTCCAGTCTCCCAGATGGTGCAGCAGGGATAGTTTGAAGGATTTTAGCTTAAATCCCGAAGATCGCCGCAGTTCATCATCGTCAAATCTAAATGAATTAACAAAATCCGTAAAAATATTCGTTTCTCCCACCATGGGAAGGCCATCAGGCACATCAAAGATGGGAAAATCCCGGAAATATCTGAATATTACCCCATTACCGGATGTGGTTCCCAGGGTTATATCGATGAATTTGGAGATCCCCAGGGTAAAACTCAGACCAAAGTTAAGACTGGAATTGGTAAATCGCTGTAAATCAAAGGTAAGCCCGGTATTGAGGGTAAGGGCAAAACTAAGCCGTTTCCTCCAAAGCTCATCCTTTTTAAAGGTTTGGTTATACCCCAGCTTGAATTCCCGGGGCTGAAATGAAGAATCTGCGGACTGGGTCCATACCCACTGTTCACTGCCCGGGGATCCGGAAGAAATAAGGTTATAGGTGGTTGAATAGTTTGCGGTAAATGAAGCGGAAAATCCGTAAAAGAATAGGGTGGAACTCATGCTGGTAAATTCATCCTTTTCCGGTTCGTAAACCACATTCTGGGAAACCTTAAAGGCATTAGTAAAAGTCAGGGTTTCGGTAAGCCGCAGGGGATCGTAGATTGGATCTTCATAGGGATCAATGATCTTCCCGTTAAAATTGGTCTCGCTTAACCAGACCCTCATGGTGGCATCCCCGGTAAGGGCGGTGTCCTCCGGGGGCAGTTCTGCGGTAACTGACAGATTCTGTGCCTTATTCATAACCAATGCTTGAATATTCGCTGCCACCCTATGGCTGTCCAGGCTCTCCTTATCCCAGTCTCCGTAAATGATATCCCAATAGGCGTCTTTTGGGTCCGGGGACGACGAGCTGGTTGCAGGGGGTATTGGATCGGGTACGGGGGTCTTCAGTTCAGACTTTGCGATAAGCCCTTTAACAGAATACTGGAGGTTTGTATTACTCCAAATGGGGCTCAAGTAAAAGGGCCGGATAGTGGTGATATATTCCGCAGAGGTGGTAAAGGATGTTTGGCCCATGGCCCGTACTTTGGCTGCGTTTATTTTTGCCTGGTCCGGCAGGCGCTCTGTCTCCGATAGGGAGCTATATTCCTCCGCTTCCTCATTGATATAAGAATACTCCTGCCATGAGCCGGATCCGGAAAACCGGAGGCTGTTGGATACGATGTTATTCACATCCGCCAGGGAAAAAGTAATACTGCCGTCGGTTCTGACGCTGGTCAATATGGATGACATTTCATTCCAGTCAATATCCTCGCTCTCCTTCCAATTTATGCTGTCGGAACGGAATTTAAGTTCCGATGCGCTGGTGGGGCTGAGCTGATAGGCAAGGGAAAAATTAAGACCTCCGGACTTGGGAAGATCAAAGCGCTGGGAAAGCGTTGGAGGGCTCAGGGTCATTGAGTTTGTTTTTTCACTGTTCGTAGTTTTCTTTTCATCCGTCTCCCAGGGCGATCTGAGCGCCCCAAGCCCATTAAAAGGATCCGGTTCCGGCTCCGGCTCGCTTTCCGCCGCGGCGCCGGTATTCGTTCCGGATTGACGTGTGGAAGACTGGCTGCTGCCCAGGCTCAGGGGGGTGCCGGAAATACTGGCGCTTACGGAGTAGATAGTAAATTTATCGGGGTAAAAAAAGGTCTTATTCGGGGACAAAGAATTTGCCAGGGCTTGGGATGTACGGTAATTAAAGGATACGAAACTGGTAAGACTGGAAAGAGTTATACTGGTGATATACGGGGACAGTATGGGCAGGGAAAGGGTGGAGGAACCACTCAGCCGCCATTCATAGGAGCCTAATACATTTTTTGTAAGCGCATCCTCCGCATCGACGATATTACCGCCCTGTTTTAACATCGCTATATAATCCATCTCTTCGGTACGGTCCAGAAAGTCCCTGTTCACATAGGGATCGGAATAGTGGGGCAGGCTCCAGGAAAAGGCCCCGTACTTTCCCGAAAGGGCGCCATCGTTGGTCATCCTGTAACGGAAGGGCACATCCAAGCCGCCAACACGGGATGAATTCCAATGATCAACCCCATCGTAATCCGGGAAGGGGGTGTAGATGGAATTACCCTCTATAAGTTGAACATCCCGGGTAAAGCCGAACCCCAGGGAAAAATTGTATTCATTAAAAATTCCTTTTTTAGGAAGGGCAAGCTCGGTTCCCAAATAGGCGCCTAAATTGGCATAGGCGTCCGCAAGGAGCGAAAGTCTGGTGGTATTGGGGTCCCGGGATTTTTTTCCGGTGCTTTTTAGAAATATTCCATGCTGGGTTTTTTCCATATCCGTAGAATTACCTAAAATTTTACTGATAGAACTTTCGGATGTGGCGGATGCCTTGGGGCGTCCTAAAATATAGGTGGTGGTCTGGATAAAACTCCCTTCCCGGGAACGGTAGCCAAGAACGGGGTGAAAGATAATCTCGTCCGCGGGGAAGAAGAAAAAGGGTATGTACAGTACCGGTATTTCCCCAACCTTAAGGAAGCCGTTGAGGATTGCAAAATCCGAACCCGGCAGAAGCCAAAGCTTGCTCGCCTTAAGGGACCACAGGGCTTCAGGATTACTGGCGTTGCTTATTTCCGCTTGGGCAAGCACCGTAGCTTCCTCATCGCTGCGGGAGATGATATTCCCCGCAAAGCGATAGGTAGTTGTGTCCCCCGAAAGGGAACGTTCCGAAACACCGTCCATAAAAATACTGGACCAGTTATCCAGGTCCACGGTTATGGATTCCCCCCGGAAGGTTTCGATGGTATCCCCCGATTCTTTGATATACTCCACTCCCCCGTTAGCGGATAAAAGGTTACGGCTCCGGTTGTAAAGAAGCTCCCAGGCCCTAATCCGGTGGACCGAATCACCATCCTTCAGGCTGATAACCACATCCCCCCGGAGGCGGGCGTAATCTTCGTCCACCGCATCCAGGGTAAAGTATTCGGTACTTCTGGCGGATTCTATGGTAATAATCTTAGGCGGTTTTGGGCCATCCCCAATTTCGATTTCAACTCCCCCTACCACCGGAAAAACCTGATCAAGCTTGAAATACTCCCGAAGCCGGTTACCCAGGGCTGTTCGGTCGCCCCCCTCGCTCAAACCCAAGCTTCGGCTCCAGGCGGCCAGTTCCGACAGGGTAGAAGTTTTTATATCCAGTTCCAGGATCTCCTCATCCCTGGTCAGTACTCTCACCGTGGATTCCGGAACAGCGGCGGCAGTTTCATCGGGCGCCGTTTCTTCGGCTTCATCCCCCAGGGCCGAAGCTTCCGGGGCAGCAGCCTCCTGGGCCGAGAGCTCCGGCAACACAGCCGGAACAAGGAGAAAAGCAAGAAGCGCTGTGCAGGATAGACGGCGAAACAATATACTCATTTCCGCCGGGAAACCCGCCGGCGCGGACGCCGTTCCAAAAGCTCCTTGATATACATTCCCGTGTAGGATCGCGTATGGGCTGCAAGCTCCTCCGGCGTACCGGTGGTCACCAACTCCCCTCCCCGGTCGCCCCCCTCGGGTCCCAGGTCGATGAGGTGATCCGCCTGGAGCAGCACGTCCAGGTTATGTTCTATCATCACCACCGTATTACCCTGATCCGCCAGGCGCTGGATTACCCCCATAAGCTGCTTAACATCGGCGAAGTGGAGCCCCGTGGTGGGTTCGTCCAGGATATAGAGGGTCCTGCCGGTGGATCGTTTGGAAAGCTCCAGGGCCAGCTTTACCCGCTGGGCTTCCCCGCCGGACAGGGTAAGGGCGGACTGGCCCAGCTTAACGTAGCCCAGGCCCACCGAAAGGAGGGTATCCATCTTCCGGGCTACATGGGGTATGTAGGAAAAAAACTCCGCCGCTTCCTCAATGGTCATGTCCAGTACATCCGCAATATTCTTACCTTTATAGCGTATCTCCAGGGTTTCCTTGTTGAAGCGTTGGCCGTGGCACACATCGCAGGTAATGTACACATCCGGGAGGAAGTTCATCTCGATTCTGATAGTCCCGTCTCCGGAACAGTTTTCGCAGCGGCCGCCCCGGACATTGAAGGAGAAACGCCCGGGCTTATAGCCCCGCATCTTGGCCTCCGGGAGGCTGGCAAAGAGGTCCCGTATGCCCGAAAAGACCCCCACATAGGTTGCCGGATTGGACCGGGGGGTTCTGCCTATGGGACTTTGATCGATGTCGATTACCTTGTCGATAAACTCCGCCCCTTCAAGCTCATCGTAGTCCCCTTCAATGTGGCTGGACCCATAGACCTGGTTGGACAGGGCGGGGTACAGCACATCGCTTAACAGGGTGGACTTCCCGGAGCCGGACACCCCGGTGATGCAGGTAAACATCCCCAGGGGTATTTCCACGTCGATATTTTTCAGGTTGTGTTCCCGCACTCCCTTTAAGCGTATGAAGTTCCCGTTCCCCTCCCGCCGCTTTTGGGGTACCTCCATGGTGAGCTTCCCCGCCAGGTACTGGCCGGTAAGGCTCTGCTCTATCTCCATCACCTCTTTCGGCGTACCCTGGGCCACCACTTCACCGCCGTGAACCCCCGCGCCGGGCCCCAGGTCTACGATATAGTCGGCGGTACGCAGGGTCTGCTCGTCGTGCTCCACCACGATCAGGGTATTCCCCAGGTTACGCAGGTAGAGCAAGGTATCGATAAGCCGCTGGTTATCCCGCTGGTGGAGGCCGATGGAGGGCTCGTCCAGGATATACAGTACCCCCACCAGGCTGGAACCAATCTGGGTGGCCAGCCGTATCCGCTGGGCCTCTCCGCCGGACAGGGTGGCGGACTTCCGTTCCAGGGTCAGGTAGTCCAGTCCCACGTTCTTCATAAACCCCAGCCGGGCATTAATTTCCTTCAATATTTGGTTGGCAATCTTCCGTTCGTTCTTCGTAAATTTGATGGCGTCGAAAAATTTCATGGTATCGATCACCGAAAGGCTGGTGATATCCCAAATGCCTTTGCCCCCCACGGTAACGCCCAGCGCTTCCGGCTTCAGCCGCTTGCCGCCGCAGTCCTCGCAGGGCTTCTGGCTCATGAACTTTTCAAACCATTCCTTCATACCCTCGGACTGGGTTTCCAGGTAACGCCGCTTCAGGTCCTCCAGCACACCGGGAAACCTCGACTGGTATTCAAACTTACCGGTCTTATCCCGGTTTACGTACTTAACCTTTATCTCTTCCTTACTGCCGTAGAGTATGGCGTCCCGCACCTTCTTGGGCAGCTCCTTAATGGGGGTATCCAGGCTGAACTTGTAGTGCTTGGCCAGGCTTTCAAAGCGGCTGCGGTGCCAGGCGCTGTCCGGGTTATAGGGCGCCACCCCGCCTTCGTTAAAGGACAGGGATGGGTTAGGGATCACCAGGCTGGGATCGAATTCCAGCTTGGCCCCCAGGCCGGAGCAACTGGGGCAGGCCCCATAGGGGTTGTTAAAGGAAAACAGCCGGGGCTGAAGTTCCGGGATGGAGATTCCGCAGTCCGGGCAGGCGTTCTTCTGGCTGAAAAAATGTTCCACCGAAGAGCCGCCGCCGGAAGCGCCGGATTTTTCCCTGGCGCCGGTTTTATCGCCGGAACCGCCCTGTTGGAGTACCAGCATGATCCCGTCCGCGGCGTTTAGGGCGGCTTCCACGGACTCCGCCAGCCGGGACCGGATATCCGGCCCTATGACCAGGCGGTCCACCACAATCTCGATACTATGCTTCTTCTGCTTATCCAGCTTGATCGCGCCGTCGTCGTCCAGGCTTATCAGAAGACCGTCGATCCGCGCCCGGACAAAGCCCGCCTTTTTGGCATCCTCGATAATCTTCTGGTGCTCCCCCTTCTTGCCCCGTATGACCGGCGCCAGAAGCTGAACCCGGGTCCCCTCCCCCATCTGCATGATGGTGTCGATGATCTGGTCCACCGGCTGTTCCCGTATCTCCCTGCCGCACTGGGGGCAATGGGGAACCCCAATCCGGGCGTAGAGAAGCCGGTAGTAGTCGTAGATTTCAGTTACCGTCCCCACGGTGGACCGGGGGTTACGGTGGGTGGTCTTCTGTTCTATAGAAATAGCCGGGGAAAGCCCTTCGATATAGTCCAGGTCGGGCTTGTCCATACGCCCCAGGAACTGCCGGGCATAGGCGGAGAGGCTTTCCACATACCGCCGCTGCCCCTCGGCAAAGATGGTGTCAAAGGCCAGGGAACTCTTCCCGGACCCGGAAAGGCCGGAAATAACGATTAACTTGTCCCGGGGAAGTTCCAAATCGATATTTTTTAGATTGTGTTCCCGGGCTCCCTTGATGATGAGCTTGTCCATATTATAGAAGAATACTCCGGCTGGGCAGGTATTTTCAAGGGCAGGATTTTCGGATGGACCAGGGGTACCTTCCAGGTTCTATCCGGAAAAATTCCGCAATTCTCATATCCTTTTCCCGAAGCCGCTTGAATTTCACCACGGTTCGCCTGCGTCGCGTAACGTAATTGACATGAGTAATAAAACATACTAACATAGCAATGATTATTTTACAATTTAAAGGGGTATTTTTATGAAAAAACTTGGCCTATTTTTTTTAACGGTATTGGTTGCGTTATTTGTTGTAGCCTGCGGTTCAGCGCCGCCGCCGCCCGCTCCGATTGGAGAACAAACGGTTATTGCCATCAGAAGGGCAAGTTCAGCTATTGACCCATACAAAAACATGGAAGTTTATATTGACGGCCTGAAACGGGATATCGTAAAAGATGGCGAGCAAAAGACATTTGCAGTACCAACCGGAAATCATAATATTTATGTAAAGATCAATAAACGGCAGAGCCAAATGCTGTTAATTAACCCTAAGGCAAAAACAGTCGCCTTTTTATCGACCATTGAAGGACGGGGCTCCAGAGCCATGCTGGTTCTGACAGAGATTGCAACAGGAGCATCTGATAACGATAAAAACGATTCTTCCGCAGACAGCGGCACTTCCAGTCAGGTAATAAATATTCAGGTACAGAATAGCAGCAGCAGCGACAATGCGAATACAAACAATATTACCGATACGGACGAGTAAAAATAACCGACAGCGGGGGCGCCTTGGATGCCCCCGTTTCACCTTGACTCCTAAAATTCCCACCCCATGATATAATTTCTAAAAAGCCGATGCATTCAGAGCAGGATTTCCAAAGTACCGGGGGAAAAGCCTCCCCCGGTACTTTGGGTTTATTTGTGGTCCATACTTGGGGTATACCATACCTGCGGCGGCTCAAGGTATATGCCGCTTGACACATTCCTCAAATACCGCTAGATTTAATTCACAATTACAGGGGTGCTGGAAGGAACTGAAAGTTCCGGGAACCAAAGGTTCCAAAGTTCCGGCTGAGAGTAAGCGGCGTAACGCTTTAAACCCTTTAACCTGATCCGGATAATGCCGGCGGAGGGAGCATGTTTAATAGCAATATTTGTTAAACGCCCCCGCGGTATTCCCGGGGGCGTTATTTTTTTAAGGAGGTCTGTGATGGAACAGCCTAAGGCAAGTATTGCGATTCAGGTGCTGCCCAAAATCGGGGCGGCGGTCAAACAACCGGGGGATGAGGTGATCCGCATTGTGGATAAGGTCATCGCCTATATCAAGGGCACGGGGCTCACCACCTTTGTAGGGCCCTTCGAGACCACCGTGGAGGGGGATTTCGATAAACTGATGGAGATAGCCAAGGAATGCCAGCTTATCTGCATCCGGGAGGGGGCGGAAAGCGTTTCCGCCTACATTAAAACCGCCTACAACCCCACCGCCGGGGTCTGGAGCATCGATAAGAAGGTAACCAAGCACCATGGCTAAGAGCCATCCGGGGAATTGGTCCGCAGGTATATTCATTATTGTCCTGATCCTGATCTGGCAGGGGGTTGCCATGGCGGGGCTTATCCCCCCCTATATGCTCCCCAGCCCGGTCCGGGTGGGCCTTGCCTTTATCGGGGATTTCCCCCTGCTCATGGGGCACCTGGGGACCACCCTCTTTGAGGCGCTGCTGGGGCTGCTGCTGTCCATAGCCGGGGCTTTTTTTCTGGCCCTGATCATGGACGCCAACGCGTTCCTCAAAAAATCCGTTACCCCGGTGCTGCTCCTGACCCAGACCCTGCCCACCATCGCCATAGCCCCCCTCTTGGTACTCTGGATGGGCTACGGCGTAGCCCCGAAGATCACCCTGATCTTCCTGACCTGCTTTTTCCCCCTGACCATAGGTCTCCTGGGGGGCTTTGCCCAGGCGGACGCTGACGCCATCCGGCTCCTCCAGTCCATGGGGGCAAAGCGGCGTCAGATCTACCGGTACATCAAGCTGCCCCAGGCCCTGCCCTCCTTCTTTTCAGGGCTGAGGATTTCCGCTTCCTACTCCATCATCGGGGCGGTGATCTCTGAGTGGCTGGGTGGCAGCGCGGGGCTGGGGGTCTACATGACCAGGGTGCGGAAGTCCTACTCCTTTGACCGGATGTTCGCAGTAATACTGCTGGTAGCGGTCTTAAGCCTTGTCCTGATGAAGCTGGTGGGGGAACTGGAAAAGTTGACTACCCCCTGGCGAAAGGGGGATAGTGGATAGAAACGTAATATAAACCACGTAGTATTAGTAATAAAATTTTATAGGAGTTAAAATGAAAAACAAATTATCTGCAATTGTGCTTGTCCTCGTGGTCCTTGCCTTGGCGGGATGCGGAAGAAAGCAGACCCCCGGAACGGTCCGGGTGATACTGGACTGGACCCCAAACACGAACCATACCGGGCTCTACGTCGCCCTTGAGAAGGGCTACTACAAGGAAGAAGGGCTGGAGGTAGAAATACTGCAGCCGCCGGAGGACGGCGCCATGGTACTGGTGGCTGCGGGGAACGCCGAATTCGCCGTGGGCTTCCAGGAGTCCCTGGGACCGGCCCTTGCCCAGGACAGCGCCCCCCTGCCGGTGACCGCAGTGGCGGCTATCATCAGTCACAACACCAGCGGCATCATATCCCTGAAACAGGCGGGCATCCTGTCGCCACGGGACCTGTCGGGGAAGCGGTACGCCTCCTGGGAGACTCCCCTGGTAACGGAGATTATCCGCACCATCGTGGAGGATGACGGCGGGGACTTCGGTTCCATTAAAATGATCCCGAACTTTGCCACCGACGCCTTCTCTGCCCTGGCAACCGATGTGGACGCCATTTGGATATACTACGCCTGGGACGGTATCGCCGCGGAGATCAACGGGGTGGGTATTAACTATCTGGATCTGGGACAAATTAATTCAAACTTTGATTTTTACACCCCGGTCCTGGTGACCAACGACAAGTACGCCGCGGCCAAACCGGATGAGGTAAAAAAATTCCTCCGGGCAACGAGCCGGGGCTATACCTTCGCCATAGAAAACCCCGCCGATGCCGGGGCTATACTCCTGAAACACGCTCCGGAACTTGACCGGGACCTGGTCATCAGCAGCCAGGAATACCTGGCGAGCCGGTATCAGGCGGATGCCCCCCGGTGGGGCGAAATAGACCCTAAGCGCTGGGCCGCCTTCTACGGCTGGATGTTTGACAAGGGGCTCCTGGGAAAGGACATACGGAACCAGGGCTTTACCAACCAGTATTTACCCTGAGGCTGGGTATGCTTTTTTCCTGCCAGGGGATCGTCAAGCGGTATAACCGGGAGGCAGTGGTTCAGGATATAGACCTGGAACTGCCCCAGGGGGGCTTTGTGTCCCTCCTGGGCCCTTCCGGGGTGGGAAAGACCACCCTCTTCAATGTCCTTGCCGGCGTGGACCGTCCCGACACGGGCCGGGTACTCCTTGACGGGGAGGACATCACCGGCGTTTCCGGCAGGGTAAGCTATATGCTCCAGAAGGACCTGCTCCTGGAATTCCGCACCGTCCTGGACAACGTGATCCTCCCCCTGGTTATCCGGGGAACGCCCCGAAAGGAAGCCCGCTCCCAGGCGGCCTCCTTCTTCCCCCACTTCGGTATTGGGGGCTACGAGGATAAATACCCCCGGGAACTGTCCGGGGGTATGCGCCAGCGGGCGGCCCTGCTCCGTACCTGTATGATGAAGAACCCGGTGATACTCCTGGACGAACCCTTTTCATCCCTGGACGCCATCACCCGGCTTAAAATGCAGACCTGGTACCAGGATATTGCCGCCGAAATGGGCCTCTCCACCCTCTTTATCACCCACGATGTGGAGGAGGCGGTAGCCCTCTCGGACCGGGTCTATATCCTCAACGGCAAACCCGGCCGGATAACCCACTGCCTGGATATCCTGCCCCCCCGCCCCCGTTCCCACGGCTTCCCCACATCCACGGAATTCGCCGGGTATAAACGGACCATACTGGAGGCGATTGGGCTGTAGCGGTGATATGCCTTCCACAAACGATTATTTTTCATTTTAGCAAAAAAAAGCGTTTTTCCCCTTGACATCCTCTTATGGTTTCACTAAATTCCTATTAATTACATGGTATTACTATTATTAGTAAATACCTATGAATAATAAAAAAAGAGGTGGATCATGAAAAAGTTTCTCGGTGTTTTTACGGTTCTCTTAGCCACAGGTTTGATCGCCGCAGGCGGGCTTTTTGCCCAAGAGGTAAAATGGAATGGGTATGTAAACAGCGGCCTGGGGGTGATAGTGGCGGATGAACTGGATGATCCGAAGCTGACTGCCTTTGCGGCGGATGCGGAACAGTGGAATTACCGGTTCCGGCTGGACGGCGCCTTTACCAACGAGGCGAACACCGCTGGGGCGAACCTCCGCTTTGAACCCCAGATTACAAACGCTTTCCGGCTGCCCTACTTTTACGGGTGGTTTAAGGTGGGGGATATCCTCACGGTCAATGCGGGTATTGTGTTTAACACCGTTTTTAACAGCGGCGGATGGATACTCAACGATGACGCCGGCGAAGGAACCGGGATTTTGGCGGTACTGAGCCCCCTTGCGGGCTTACAGATCGGTTTGGGAGCCTATGTGGGGGGCTGGGATGTGGTAAATGCCCTCACCACGGCGCCGGATCTTGAAAGCGGCAGGTATACCGCCAGCCTTGCCTATCAACAGGACAATGTGTTTAAGGTAACCGCAAGCTACCGGACTAAATCCTACTATGAGGTAGGTCCCATAGCACCTGGTACCCCAGTAGTAGAGGCCGTATCCTATACCACCGGTGCGGATACTGCTAAAGCAATCCTGGGTCTGCAAATCCTGGCTGTACCGGGTTTAAAGGCGGTGGTTGAAGCGGGATTCGATAAGCTCGACGATACCTTTAGCGATAATGGGATAACCAGCATATACGAAACCCTTGCCTATAATGTAGAAAAATTGGATTTCGGCCTTCATGCGCAGGAAGCGTTTTCAAGCGTAACGGGTCAGGATGATCCCTTTTTACGGCTTACCCCCTGGGTAAGCTATACCATAGGCGCCTTTGTCCCCCAGCTTGCGGGGAGCTATGTGTCCGGCGGTACGCCCCTTACCGGGGCTAACAAATTCAAATACCACCGCCGGACCACCTTTGCCAATAGTTATAGCAGCGAAGATTCGGTGATTACCCTGCAGCCTTCGATAAAATACAATGTGGATAAAAATACCTACGTTGAACTGGGGTATGTCTACAATATCGTTAAGGAAAAGGCGGATATCGATAACGACTTCCAGGTTATCTACGCAGATTTCAAGTGGAGTTTCTAATCTAAAAATGTTCTAGCCGATGGGGTCGCCTTCAACCTCCTCCAACGGAGGCGGTTCCATCGGCTTTTTTCCGATTGAATTACCAAAATAAATACCCAAATAGAATTTCGCACCTACACTTCGGTAACCATATCTTCTAGGGACTCCGCTACAATCTCCTGAACCTTGGCGGCGCTTTCCTGCTGGATCTTTCCGTCGTCCACCGCGGATCTTTTCCAGGGTCCATGGCTATGGTGATGATAAAAACGATCTTTTTGGGCATAAACTTCTCCAAGAATAATGTATACATTCAATAATTAGAACAGAACACTAGATCAGCCCCGCTCCAAGTTCAAAGGCCTTTTGCTTATCCTGGGGGAAAATCTCGTCCCGGCGTTTTTTCCGGGCCTCGCCGTCGAACATGGTCATCTCGTACTTGGAGTAGTCCGTGGTTTGCCATGTTTCGGTGGAGACCAGGGTTTTTGCCGGGCCGATGATCTGGTTAAAGCGATCCTCATAAAACTTGAATTTTTCCGCATACCCCATGGATTCTATGGCCGATTCGCTTACGTTCATGGTATAGATCAGGGCGGTGGGGACCCGGCGGGTAAAAAAAGTTTTTCTGTCCTTGCTGTAGGTGATGTACTGGAAGGTGAGCCGTTCGAAAAGGGCCCGAACGGCGGCGGTGACCTCAGAAATATAGATAGGGGAACCGATGATAAGGGCATCGCAGGTATGAATACGGTCCAGAACCGGCTTTAAATCGTCCCCGGCGGCGCAACGGCCCAGGCTCTTGCCGCCCCGTTGTTTACAGGCAAAGCAGCTGATACAGCCCTTAAAGTTCAGGTCGTACAGGTTGACCAGTTCCGTCTCAGAGCCTTTGGAGGCAGCGCCCTTCAGGGCTTCCTCCACCAAAATATGGGTGTTCCAGCCCTTGCGGGGGCTGCCGTTAATAGCTATTGTTTTCATTCTAAATATGGTATAGTATTACGCCCTGTTATGTAAAGGCTTAGGTCCCACCGGTACCGTATGGTACTAAACAGAATAAAAATCTAAAGTCCATCATAAAAAACAGAAAATACTTCTACACGGATAACTCAAAAAAACTTATTTTTATATCATAGATATATAAAAAATTATCAATCCCCGTATTTCGTGGATCGTATAAAGGAATTTACCATGGAAAGCATCCGCAAGAGAGTTCTCCTGGTTGACGATAATCAGGTCAATCTGAAAATGGCGCGTAATACCCTAATGAACAAGTACGATGTATTTACCGTTCCCAGCGCTGAAAAAATGTTTCTTTTCCTGGAATCCAATCCGGTTGACCTAATCCTCTTGGATATACTGATGCCGGATCTCAGCGGTTACGAGGCTATCATCGTTTTAAAGAAAAATGAAAAAACAAAGGATATACCGGTTATATTTTTAACCTCCAAATCCGATCCGGGAAGCGAACTGGAGGGCTTTAATCTGGGAGCGATAGATTATATCGCCAAACCCTTTTCTCCGCCCCTGCTTATTAAACGGGTGGACGTACATATGCTGGTGGAATCGCAAAAATGGGAACTTCAGTATTTAAACGACAATCTCCAGCATCTGGTGGACGAAAAAACCGGTACGGTGCTGAACCTGCAGCGCGGCATCCTGAAAACCATAAGTAACCTGGTTGAATGGAGGGATGATGTTACGGGGGAACATGTGGAACGGACCGAATATTTTCTGCGCATCCTGACAGAGGAAATGCGGAGAAAAAAGGTCTACACCGCTGAGCTTGAAAGTTGGAACCTGGAATTTTTTTTCCAGTCCGCCCAGCTGCACGATGTGGGGAAGATCGCCATCCGGGATTCAATCCTTCAAAAAACTGCCGGACTGAATGAAGAAGAATTTGAGGAGATGAAAAAACACACCACCTTTGGCGAAAAGATCATTGAAAAAATACAGGAAGGCGTCAAGGAAACGGTCTTTCTGACCCATGCCCGGATTATGGCCGGTTCCCACCATGAAAAATGGGACGGGTCGGGGTATCCCCGCGGTCTTGCGGGGGAGAATATTCCCCTCCAGGGCAGGCTCATGGCCATTGTGGATGTCTACGACGCCCTGGTCTCACAGCGGCCCTATAAAAAGGCCTTTTCACCGGACGAGGCGGCCAAGATAATCGGGGGTGAACGGGAGCGCCATTTTGATCCCAATATCACGGATGTTTTTTTGGGGATTTATACACAACTCAGACTGCCCGCCCAGGCACTGCATTTTGTAGACCCGCAGGGAAAAGAAAGGGATCTGCCCGCTTAAGGACAGCTTTACTATCAATTTATCATGAAGACCAACCGGGTTGGGGTACAACTTGCCTTTGTTTTTTCCGCCTTTTTCCTGATGGTGCTGGTGAGTTATTTCTTTGTCCGCAATATTCTGGAAAAACAGATTGACACCGCCGCTGCGGGGGCCCTGGAGACGGCGGAGCTGCGGCTCTACGCCACCCTGCAGGAATCCGAACTGATCATGACGGAAGCTTCCTACCTGATTCGGAACCGGCTTTTTCCCGGACAGAAGGAAGGTATTCAGGATTTTCTCCGGGAATATGCCAAATGGATAGGCGAAGCAGACGGCAGCGTCTGCTACTCTTCGGGATTTCTCGATCTCTACGGATACTTCCGGGGCCAATTTGTAAGCAGCTACGGCTGGGAGGCGCCGGATTCCTATGTACCCCAGGAAAGGCCCTGGTATATTGCGGCCCGGGAAAATCCTTACAAGACCGCCTTCACCGCCCTCTACACCAATACGGTCACCGGGGAAAGGGTTATTTCCGTATCAAAGAGCCTCTATGACCCGGAGGGGGAATTCTACGGCGTTATCGCCATGGAGATATCCATCAAAAATATCGCCGAGTATGTGGAGAACCTGAGCATTGCCGCAGGAGGGTATGGCATGATGCTGAACCAGGACCTTGCCTTTATCATCCACCCCGATCCGACACGGATAGGTGAATACATGGGGCAGTTCAGCCGGAACCACAAAAAAATAACGGATATACTGCGCTCCGAGGAAAAAGATACCGCTGCGGTGCAGGTACTGGGCCGGGGAAACAAAATCATGGTGACCTATTACAAACAGCTTTTTAACGGCTGGTATGTGGGCCTGGCAACTCCCCTGGGAAGTTACTACAGAGGTCTATGGTATATGTCCCTCGTGCTTTCCGCCCAGGGGATCATCCTGGTATCTTTAATAAGTTACCTTTTGATCCGCCTTAATAGGGAAAAGATCAAATCCGAAACGGAAAACAGGAGTAAATCCAGTTTTTTGGCGAAGATGAGCCACGAGATCCGGACACCGATGAACTCCATCCTTGGTATGTCCGAGCTTATCATGCGCAAGGATCCTCCCGCTGATATTTACGAATATATTTCAATCATCAATCAGGCGGGAACCTCCCTGCTGGCGATTATCAACGATATTCTTGATCTTTCAAAAATTGAATCCGGTCAGATGAAGCTGGAACCGAAGTTCTACTATTTTTCATCCCTGATAAACGATGTGATCAACATGATCCATATCCGCTTTGCCGATAGGCCGGTTGATTTTTTTGTTAATACCGATAGCGCCATCCCGGCCCGGCTTTTTGGAGACGAGGTCAGGATACGGCAGATCCTGCTCAACCTGCTTAATAATGCGGCTAAATACACCAAAGAAGGATTTGTAGCCCTGACCATCAAGTCAAAAATAATCGGCGAAGGAAAACTGGAGCTGGAAATTGGGGTGAGCGACAGCGGGATCGGCATAAAGGAAGCGGATCTTAAAAAACTGTTTACCGAATTTACCCGGCTGGACCTTTCCCACAACCAGGGGATTGAGGGCACCGGCCTCGGCCTTCCCATTGTCCTTAATCTCTGCAAGGCCATGGAGGGGGACATCACCGTGGAAAGCAGCTACGGTAATGGTTCCACCTTTACCGCCAGGATTGCACAGGGCTTTACGGACCTGAAAAAAACAGCCGCCCTTACACAGCCGCCTGCAAAGGGTGTGCTGATCCTGGAGGAACGACCCCGCTTTTACCGGTTTTTAAACGCCGCCCTGGAAGAGCTTGACGTATCACCCCGGCGCGCCGAAACCCCGGAAGTTTTTATACGGGAGCTTGAAGAAGGAAAAAACGACTTTGCCTTTGTATCCTCACGATATGCCGCCGATTCCGTGGCCGCGGTGGGGAAAAACCCCTCCCCTCCCCATTTGGTGATCATGGTGGAAAAGGGGGAAGGCACCGCCTACCGGGATATCAACTGCATACTCATGCCAATTTATTCCATCACCATGGCTAATGTGTTAAACGGTACTTCCATCGGACGATCCTTAGCCCGGGATCATCACCGGGCGGAGTTTACCGCCCCCTCCATAGGGGTGTTAATTGTTGACGATATCGCCACCAATCTGCGGGTCGCCAAGGAACTTATGGCCGCCTATGGCATGATCATTGATACCTGCCTTTCCGGTTCCC